>JAGVLZ010000248.1 GCA_020054055.1 Phycisphaerales bacterium | reverse complement strand
CCGCGCCGCGGCCTCCGCGAGACGGCTCTCCGCGATCCGCAGCCCCGTATCGACCGCCGCCTGCGCGCGCGACACCCGATGGTGCGTCTCCGCCGCCCGGAGATTCCCCTTGCTCATCACCGCCATCGCCGCCGCGAGCGATGAGAACAGAATCAGAAACATCATCGCCAGAATCCCCGTCACGCCGGGACGGCACATGGAAAAGTGGAAAGCGGAACGTGGAAAGTGGACATCGAGACGCCGCGCACCCGAACGACTCGCGCCGTGCGACGAGCGCGCGGCTCTGCTGTCCACTGTCCACCGTCCACTGTCCACTGTCACCTTGCTCCCGTTCATGGCCTTCTCCTTGTCACCCCCATCCAACTCCCGCCACCCGGTCACGGCATCACCACCCACGACAGCGTCGTCATCACCACCGGCGTGTCCTCCGGGGCGTCCTGCTTCAGCACCGTCACGCTCACTCGAACGGGATAACGATCCACCGCCCGCTTGATCGTCGACCCATCGCGCAGGTCCGTCGCATCCGCCACGCCGTCAGTGATGTCGCTCGGCTCGACCTTCTCGACCGTCACGATCTGCGTCCAGCCGCGCATCGCCACCTCGACGGGCGCCGCCTCGCCCGGCGGCGTGAACATCTCGGTCGAGCCGTTGAAGAGCGTCTCCGGGATGACCACGCCGAACGCGTCGATCGGCCCGTCGTGGCGCGACGTCATGGTGAAGCCGGCGGGGAACTCGGTGGCGTCGCCGAAGACCGCGCCGTCGAAATCGTCGAGGTCGTCGAAGTCTGAGACATCCGCCTCGCCCGTCTCCGCGCCCCAGCCGGCGAACGTGCCGACATCGTTGATGTCGAGAAAGTAAAGGCCCCCCGAGAATCGGTCGTGCCGAGGGAAGTTCCGCGCCATCTCGCGGAGTTCGCTCGCGAGGTAGGTGGCCGTGGCGCTGCCGGACGAATACGCATTGCGTTCGAGGAAGGACTGCTGCGCCTCGACGACCGCGAGCACCCCCACGCCGATGATGATCGTGGCCAGCGCCGCTTCGAGCAGCGTGAAACCCGGCGCGCTTCGGTCAGCGCTGCAAAGGCTGCGGGCGGGTTGTCGGCGTGGCGTCGGCATGTCCAGCGCACCCCCGTGGGGTTCGTCGCGCCTCCGACACTCACTATCGGATCACTTCACGATCTGGCTCATCTTGAAGATGGGCAGAATGATCGCCATCGCGATGAACCCGACGACTGAACCCATTGCAACGATCATGATGGGCTCGATCATCGACGTGACCGCCTTGATCGCGTCCCGTAACTGCTTCGCGTAGTACCCGGCCACCTCGCTCAGCACCTCGCCCAACTTCCCGGACTCTTCCCCGGCGCCGATCATCTGCACCACCGCGTGAGGCAGCAGCCGCTCGCTGCTCAGCGTGCTCGCGATCTTCTTGCCCTGCTTCACCGACATGAAAACATTCCGCCACATCCGCTTGTAGATGATGTTGCCCGAGATGTCCCCCGTGATCGCCAGAGTGTCGAGCATCGGCACCCCCGCATTAATCAGTTCGCCCATCGTCTGGAGCGAGCGGCTGATGTACAGCGCCTTGAACATCCGACGAAAGATCGGCACCCGCAGCTTCATCACGTCGAGCCAGTACCGACCCGGGTCCGTCTTGGTCAGAAGGAACACCCCCACGCCCATCACGCCGAGCGCGACCAGCAGCCAGGGCCAGTAGTTCACCATCCACGCGCTCAGCGCCATCAGGAACGTCGTCGCCCAGGGGAGCACGTCCTCCTTGCCCTCGAACACCGCCCCGAACTTCGGCAGCACGAACGTCAGCAGGAACACCGTCACGGCCACGGCCATGGTCCCGATGATCCCGGGGTAGATCATCGCGCCGATGACCATCTTCTTCGTCTCGATCTGCTGCGCGGTGTACGAAGCGATCCGGTCGAGCATCTTGCCGAACGACCCCGACATCTCCGAGGCCCGCACCATGTTCACGTACAGCGCGTTGAAGAGTTTGGGGTGCCGCGAGAGCGCCTCCGAGAACTGCTTGCCCGATTCGACGTCGCTCTTCAGCCCGTTGATCACCTGCTTGAACCGACCGTGCTCCGTCTGCTCGGCGATCCCCTCGAGCGCCGAGCGAATGCCGATGCCGGCGCGGACCATCACCGCCAGCTGCGTCGTGAAGTCCAGAACATGCTTGAGCGAGGGCCGCCCGCTGTTCATCTCCCTGAGCGACTTCAGAAAGTTCGACGCCCCGCCCCCCTCGATCGCGTTGAGCGAGAGAACGTGGTTGCCCTGCGAACGCAGCACCCCCGCCGCCGCGGTGGGCGTCTCGGCGCTCAAAACGCCGACAATCGTCTGCCCCGAGGATGATCGAACTTGGTAGCGATAGGCCGGCATGAAGGTTCCCTGAAGACATTCACCGCAGAGGCGCACAGAGCGCAGAGTAAGACAGAAAGATGTGTTCAAGACCCAAGACCCCGGCAACTCCTGTTTCTATCTCCTCTGTCCTAATCCATCCCATCTGAATTCCTCTGCGCTCTCCGCGCCTCTGCGGTGAATGTATTTTCGCTACGCCGCCAACTGACGCTCCAACTTGTCCGGGTGCGCCGCCTGCGCGATCGCGTCGTCGCGCGAGATCATGCCGTTGAAATACAACTGCGCGATCGACGTATCCAGGCTCTGCATCCCCATCGAGCGGTTGGTCTCGATGACGTTCGGGATCTCGAACGTCCGCCCCTCGCGGATGATGTTCCGCACCGCCGGCGTGCACAGCAGCACCTCCACCCCAGGCACCATCCCCTTCTGATCGACGCGCTGGAAGAGCGACTGGCTGATCACCGCCTGGAGCGTGTTCGCCAGCATCGCGCGGATCTGGTTCTGCTGCTGCGCCGGGTACATGTCGATGATCCGCTCCACCGTCTGGCTCGCGCTGCAGGTGTGCAGCGTCGAGAGAACCAGGTGCCCCGTCTCCGCCGCCGTCATCGCCAGCGCCGTCGTCTCCAGGTCGCGCATCTCGCCGACCAGCACGATGTCCGGGTCCTGACGCAGCGCGTGCTTCAGCCCGCTCGCGAAACTCGGCATGTCCTGACCCAGTTCGCGCTGCTCGATCAGACAGTTGTTCGATTCGAGCACATACTCGACCGGGTCCTCGAGCGTGATGATGTGCGCCTTGTACCGCTCGTTCATCGCCTGGATCATCGCCGCCAGCGTCGTGCTCTTGCCCGAGCCCGTGTCGCCCGTCACCAGCACCAGCCCGCGCGGCAGATACGTCAGCCGCCCGATCACCTCCGGCAGACTCAGTTTCGAGAGGTTCGGCACCTTCGTCTTGATGATCCGCATCGCGATCCCGACCACGCCCCGCTGCCGGTGCGCGTTCACCCGATAGCGCCCCAGCCCCTTGATCTCGAACGAGAAGTCCGCGTCCTTCTGCTTCTCAAACGTCGCCCGCGATTCGGGCCCCGCCATCTGCTCCAGGAACGACTGCACCGTCTCGGGCGCCAGCGGCGGAGCATCCATCGGCGTCACCACCGTGTGGACCCGGAACATCGGCGGATGCGCCGAAACGATGTGGATGTCGGACGCATCGTGCTCCGCCCCGAACCGAAGAATGGACTCAAGATTCATCAGGCACCTCGCGTATCCGAACAGAATCCAATATCCGAATCGAGCGATCCGGTCCGCACTACCCATCGGCCCGGGTGAGAACTCGCATAATCCGCGCTCGACTGCCTGAGAACCCAATGAAAGCACCCAACCCGGAAAACCAGAACAGCCAGTCAAACCAGTCTTGGCTGAAATCAACCAAAATGCGATAACTCCATATTTCACAAAACTTTCCAGCAGTTTTCGCTTGCAGAACGCCCCCGCCTCGCTACCTTAACATCCGCTGCTGAGGGGACCTCCGTCGGCTCAACGCTGGCGGACCAACGATGCGTCCGAGAACTCGACTCGGACGCGGGAGGAAAAGCGGATGTCACTCGCAAGCACGATTCGACCCGTTCAAATCAACGCGCACAACAAGAGTTCACCGAGCGCAACCCGTGCCACACCATGGAGTTCCGGCGCTTCCGGTGGCGCCGTATCGGAGCCGAAGCCGGAGCGCCGCCCGTTTTCGGCTGGTTTTGCCGAGCCGAGCGACTCGGCGCGCCTCTCCCTCCTCCCTTTCGAGGAACATCACCTCGAAGCGGCCCTCTCAACCCTCACCCTGCGCGAGCGCGAAGTCGTGCTCGCCATCTGCGCCGGCGGAACCAACGACGCCATCGCCTCTCGACTCTGCATCGCGCTCCCCACCCTGCGCACGCACCTCATGCGCCTCAATCAAAAACTCGGCACAACCAGCAAAGGGGATGTCGTCCGACACGCCGCCACCATCCTGATCGAAGGCTACCGCAGGGGAGAACTCGCCCCAGCCGCCAGGACATGACCGGACTCGCCAACAAGGAAATATTCCCGCAAGGATATCATCCATAACGATGATTTTGCCGCAAAGGTCCGAAAACCAGTCAACAAAGTTTGCACCTACTGAACAAAATGAGGGATATTCGGGGTTCCAGTGCCGATATCGGATGCGTGACGCTCTTTTCCCGGACGCCGTTGTCCGGGGGGCGGAGTCGCCTACACCCCCCGCTTGACTTTGCAATGACTAACTCGGCGGGGTATGGTGGTGGCTCGGTCGGTTGACCGCCTCTTCCGCGGCGGGGCTCGTGCTTCCACGCGGCAAGGGTCGGAAGTCAGAAGTCGAGCGGCTCCTTTCGGGACGCTCGCAACAAACAAGTGTTCACGGTCGCCCGGGCGCGTGCCCCGACGGCGGCGCAGTTCGGAGTCGATCGTAAACGTCTTCCTCCAGTGATTCAGATGAAAGGAACAGCAATGAGTCAGAGAATCGTTAAGTGGCTCGCGGCGAGCGCCATCCTGGCGGCCACCGGCACGGCCATGGGTGACACGTTCAATGTGCTTCGCCCGGTCATCGACGTCGGCACCCCCAACGTGGAAGTCCTCGGCCCCCGTTCGCAGTTCACTTTCCAGGTGGACAACACCGGCACGGCACCTAACCTTGCCGCCGCCGCGGAAATCGACACCCTCGTGCTGATCGGCATTGACTCCGCAGGCAACGCGGTTCCGGGCGCGATGTTCACCTACACCGCGGCGGCCGACATGCTCCCCGCCTCGCAGGCGAACGGCTCCATCAACTCGACGACCATCGACCTCTCCGCCTCGACCAACGAGGACTCCGTCTTCCTCTTCCCCGGCGTGGTCGGCGTGCGCGTTCGCGCCACCGTCGGCGCGGACTCGGTCGAGACGACCTTCTCAACGGATGAGGCGGTTGACGAGAACTTCGCGGTGGACTTCACCCCGCCGACGATCACCAGCGTCTTCCGTCAGACGGGCCTTGACAACACCTTCTTCGTGGTCTTCAGCGAGAGCCTGAGCCTCAATGGCATCGGCACCAACAACGCCGCGAACGAGACCAACCCGGCGAACCTGACCGAGGTGGACTTCGAGCGCGTCGTCGCGATGGTCGGCGCGCCGCTGACCTCGACCCTCTCGGACCAGAACTTCCTCAGCAACAACACCGTGGTCCGCTTCGACATCGGCGCCGTGGACGACCTGGCTGTCGGCGGCGTCTTCCGCGCCGTGGCCAACAACATGGACATCACCGACGCCTTCGGCAATCGCATCAGCGCGACGGCCGCGGCCGGGACCACCATCTCGACCCCCCCGGCGTTCACCGTGACCAGCGCCGAGTGGCGCAGCGATTTCTTCGGCTTCGCCAGCGGCGGCTTCGCCGTGGTCTTCAGCAACCCCCTCGCCACATTCGGCAACTCGACCTTCTATGCAGGCCCCACCGGCGATCCCTTCCTGCTCTCCGGCTCCACGAGCGACATCGACTTCGACAGCAACGGCTTTGCCGACCCCGCCAACGCAAACGCGGCGCTCCTCGACATCTGCTGCGGCGACGACCAGGTCTTCGCCGACGGCCGCGACTTCGCGGGATCCACCTACACCTGGAACTACTCCGCGACCACCGGCACCCCGCCGACCGACATCTTCGGCTCGACCCTCGCGACGGCCGGCTCTCCCTTCACGATCGCCGACGAGATCACTCCGACTCAGCAGTTCTTCTCCTTCCACGACGTGAACCGTGACGGCCGCATCGATGCGATCGGCATCGCCTTCGACGAGCCGGTGACCAACAACGCCGCCGCCAGCACCTTCACCCTCCGCCGCACCAACGGCACCGTTCAGCCCGTGCAGCAGATCACCGCCCTGGGCGCGCTGACCGACGACAGCGTCGTCGCCAGCGGCACCGCCGCCGACAACATCATCCCGATCACTTCCGTGGTTGTCGGGAGCATCCCCTTCTTTGACGAGTTCCCCACGCGCATCGAGACCAACAACGGCATCCTCATCAACTTCAATCCCGACCTCGTGAACTGGGACAACGACGCCGCGACCGCCGTGGGAGGCCCGACGGAAGCGATCCCCGGCACGGGCGGCGAAGGTGGCGGCGGCGGATGCGCCGTGACCATCGAGTCGGCCGCCGGCTTCACCGCGACCGACGTGGCCTTGAATGCCACGACCCCGGTCGCCATCGCGGCCTCGCCGACCACCGTTGACCGCGGCATCCCGGACATGGTCTTCGCCCGCTTCTTCACCGGCGACAACCAGGACGACGATGACTTCGGCGCGAACTTCAACACGCAACTCTTCGGCGAGGTGGACGACGACACCGGCAATGGCCTCCGCAACAACCGCGTCGCCTTCGTCTTCAGCGAGAACCTCGACAATCAGGACAACGGCGACAACGAGAACCAGTTCCGCTTCGGCCCCGGCGGCATCAACGGCTTCAACGACGACGGCTTCGTCGGCGACGCCTGCCTTTTCTGCGGCTCGTTCGTCACCCAGGAGCCGGACAACTCCATCACCCTCCGCAACGACGGCGAGAATCCGGCCCTCATCCCGGGCGTTTCGGTCAGCATCCTGCCCCAGAGCGGCACGACCGACTTCTTCGGCAACGAAGTGCTCGAGTCCGACACCGTCACCACCAATCGCTCCAGCCCCTACCTCATCCTCGCGACGGACGTCAACGGCAGCCAGATCTACAGCGCCTTCATGTTTGACACCAACGCCAACGGCTTCGCCGACAGCATCCGCATCACCATGAACCAGCCGATCGACACGGCGACCGTCCAGGTCTCCGACTTCAGCCTTTCGCTCGGCACTATCACGGCGGTCGCGGTCCAGGGGACCGACATCGTCCTGACCGTCACCGATGGCGTGATCCCGCAGACCAGCGTCGACATCGGCACCTACAACGGCGCCTCCGACTCCACCCGCATCGCCTCGCTCTCCACGGGCGGCGGCACGGGCGTCGCGGTCTCCGCCGAGAACTTCGAGTTCGAAATCCAGCGCATCGCTCCGCCCGATCAGGCCACCCAGAACCTCGCGTTCATGGACATCGTCGGCACGGGCATGCTGACGGGGACGACGCCGTTCCCGCCCGGCACCAAGATCTTCGGCATGCTCGCCATGCCGCAGATCTACAGCGTCTCCGCGACCCACAACAACGTCCCCTTCTCCGTCAACGCCTACGACGACTCCAGTTCGCTCGATGCGTGGAACCGCTGGCTGTTCGGCAGCCGCGAGTTCGTCTACCTCGGCCGCAATGACGAAAACTTCCAGTCGTATGAGAACGACAAGGACGACTTCGACACGAACGACGACGACGCGATCAACACCTACAAGGACATCATCGCTCTCACCATCAACGCCACCAACCTCACCAACATCACCTTCACCGGCACGGGCGAGACGGCCGCCGACAAAGTCACCAACGGCCGCGCACGTATCCTGTGGGACGTCCTCCGCACCGACGACGGCGACATCGACGAACTCTACAGCTTCTACGACGGCGTCGAGCCCTTCTTCGGCGAACCGATCCGTTCCTCGGCGGTTGTGCTCGGGAGCGACGGCCGCTTCGAGTTGCACATGAGCGCACCCATCTCCGCCTTCGACGGCAAGAGCCGCCTCAGCGGCATCGGCCGCCCGGTCATCCTCGTGGTCGAACTGCCGGACGGCAAGCGCTTCGTGGTCTCCACCGTCACCACCTCCGTGAACGGCGCTCCGATCCTCTTCAACGTTCAGAACCGCACGCAGACCGCCGGCCAGGCCAACAACGCGACCATCTTCAACATCCAACTCGACAACGTCGGCATGGAGCACATCAACACCGGCTGGAACCTCGTCCCGAACAACCGCGCCTTCGGCTACGCCATCAACGCCGGCGCTCGCCCCATTCGTCCGAATGGCGTCAGCGAGGCCAACATCTTCGTTCCCTCGGCCGCGTCGCCCCTGCAGCCCTTCACCAGCGCCCTCCACCAGTTCGTGATCTGGGGCGAGAACAACGAAGACGGCATGTGGACCCGCGACGAGGACTCGAGCATGAGCCAGTTCTGGGTCGACCCCAACGTCTTCGACCTCTTCTACTTCGTGATGACCAGCCGCGGCGTCCAGATGGGCTCCGCCATCGACGGCTTCACCGGCGGCTACGCCCTCGCGGCCTTCAACACCTGCCTCAACTACTGCCAGTACGGCGTCTTCCAGTTCGGCGCACCGCTCACCGGCAACACCCTCTTCTCCGGCGCCGACGCGGCCACAACCTTCCCCAACAACGCCACGACCCAGGGCTGGGGCCTCTTCACCAGCAAGGCCGCCTTCAACCCGGCCACCGCCATCGGCGGCACCAACAACCCCGACCTCGACTTCCTCTTCATCTTCCGCAACAACGGCAATCAGGCGGGCAGCCTGAACCGCCCGCGCATCGAGGTCAGCAGCCTCGACCTGCTCGCGCCGACGGGGACCGACAACCCGAACGACACGACGCAGATCGATGCCGGACAGGCCTTCTTCGGCCACTTCCTCGTCCCGTAAGTCTCAATCCCTGAGATTCATCTGAACCCGAAGGGGGTCGGCGAAAGCCGGCCCCCTTTTTTCATTCCGGGCGAAGCAAGGCCATTCACCACACAGCCGCAGAGAAGAAAAGAGAAAGTGATGAGGTGATGAGGGGATGAGGAGATGATGAGGAGATAAAGAGATGGGGCGACTCCCCACTCCCTACTCCCCTCTTCATTCACCGTCGGCCAAGCAGCCAGCGCATCGCGCTCAGGCCGCGGCGGAGAACCAGCGCCAGGCGCAGGCGGCGGAGCGGCTCATCATCGGGGT
>JAGVLZ010000107.1 GCA_020054055.1 Phycisphaerales bacterium | reverse complement strand
AAGGAAGTCCTCGGCTTCTACATCTCCAGCCACCCGCTCGATCAGCACCGCGAGACGATCGCCCGCTTCGGCAACGCGACCACGGCCGATCTGCGCGACCTGCCGCAGGATCGGCGCATCATCCTGGGAGGGATGGTGAAGAGCGTCCGCGCCGTGGTCACGAAAAGCGGCAAGAGCGCCGGCAGCCGCATGGCGATCGTGACCTTCGAGGACGCGGCCGGCCCGATCGAGGCGGTGCTGTTCACCGATGCCTACGCCCAGTTCAGTTCGATCCTCATGGCCGATGCGTGCCTGTTCATCGTGGGCAAGGTGGACCACACGCGCGGCGACCCGCAGTTGATCGCCGATCAGGTGATCCCGGTCGATCGCGCGCCCGTGTACCTTGCGACGTCGATCGAGATCGAGATCAAGGACGATCCTGAGACGCCGGGGCTGGCGCGCGGGGCGCTGGATCATCTGAATGGCGTGCTGAAATCGGCGCGACCGGCGGATCGGGGGACGCCCGTGCCGCTGTCGCTGGTGATTCGGAGCGCGGGGAAGCGGTATCGCGTGGCGCTGCCTTCGGCGGTCGCAGCGTCGGCTGAGTTGCTGGATTCGCTCGGGCGGATACTCGGGCCGGGTGCGGTGCGCGTGAATGGCGGTCGGCCGATCGAGGCAGCGAAATCACAAGGCAGACCTTGGGAACGGCGAGGCGTTCAGAAGCCTCCTCCCCCGGTCCTACCGGGAGAGGTGCCCGAGTCTTCGAGGGCGGAGGGGGCGGTCCTCGCGGCGGTCGAAGCAGGGAAATAGCCGTGCCCACCTTCCTCCTCAAAACCGAACCCTCCGAATACGTCTTCGCCGACCTGCTCCGCGACGGCGCGACCCAGTGGACCGGCATCAAGAGCCCCGCCAGCCAACTCGCGCTCCGCGCCGTGAAGAAGGGGGACGACGCCTTCATCTACCACACGGGCAACGAAAAACAGATCGTCGGGCTCGCTTGCGTCACACGCGGCCCATTCCCCGATCCGACGATAAGGAAGGCGAGCGCGTCGCGATCGAGATCAAGGCGCTGAAGGCGGTGAAGACGCCGGTCATGCTCGCGCGGATCAAGGGGGATAAGCGCTTCGCCGAGTTCGCGCTGGTGAAGCAGGGGCGTTTGAGCGTGATGATGGTGCCCGCGGCGATGGAGAAGGTGCTGCGGGAGTGGGCGGGGACGTGAACCGAGGGTTCTGTCAAGCCAAATACTTCTCGGACCGATAGTTCTCGGTGCATCGTCCATCCTTCGGAGGCATCCTCATGTATCAGACTCGAATCGCCGGATGCGCCGTCGCGCTCGCACTCGCCGCGCGAATAAACGCGGGCTCGTTCACTCCACTGGGAGACTTGCCGGGCGGCGAGTTCTTTAGCGCTGCGTACGCCATGTCACCGGACGGCCAGGTGATCGTTGGCGCATCCGCCAACCGCGGCTTCGTCTGGGACGGATTCATATGAAAAAACGGAGAGGGCATGTCTCTGGCCGCGCCAGACCGGCCTGATCCGGGAATCACCGTCTCGCCTCAAGGCGTGGCGAACAACGGGATCGCCGTCGTCGGCTTGTTGAACACGGGCTCATTCGACGCGTTCCGATGGACGCCCGACGGCGGATTTGAAACACTCGGGTTTCTTCCCTCATCAGGCACTCCATCAAGCATGGCGAGCGGCATTTCTACAGACGGGCGGACAGTCGTTGGATCAGGCAGAAGCAGGGTCTTCAGTACCCTTCCCGGCGCGACCTTCGAATACGACACTCAGGAGGCTTTCATATGGACACCCGAGAACGGGATGGTCGGTCTTGGCTTCGGACCTGATCCTGTCGCGCCCATGAGCCTCGCGGTCGGCATCTCAGGAGATGGTGCGATCATCACCGGCGACGTCGGTGTCGCCGGGGGCGACACATACCCGACGGAAGCGTTCCGCTGGACAGCGGAGACAGGCATTGTCCCCCTCGGCGTGTTGCCCGGCATGCGATGGAGTAATGCGTCGGCAATTTCCAGCGATGGATCAACTATCATCGGAACAAGCACGATCGCTGTTGGTGATACCGACGCTCTATCGCGGGGCTTCCGCTGGGACGCTGTGCAAGGAATGCAAGCGCTGCCAGCGCTTGCCGGCGCGGAGTGGCTGACTCCGTATGGCGTGTCCGATGACGGTTCAGTCATCGTCGGAATGGCGTCAGGAGATGATTTCTTTGGAGCCGCCTTCATCTGGACGCGCGAGGCGGGCACACGACCGCTGATCGACGTGCTGCGCGAAGAGGGCGTTGCCGGCGTCGAAGGCTGGCAAGTCACCATCGCGCGATCCGTCTCAGCCGACGGGTTGACCATCGCGGGGACCGGGCTCAATCCTGCTGGCGAGTTCGAGGCGTGGATCGTCACCATCCCCACGCCGGGCAGCGCCGCGGTCGCGGTGATCGGCGTGGTTGCTGTCTGCTGGCGCGGCCGGCGTGCATCGGGGGTGTCCGGTCGCTTGCGCTCGCGGCTCTGAAAGATCGAGCCACTATTCGTCTGACCCGCTTCCTCACGGGCGCGGTTCGCTACAAATCACCGCTCTAAATCCAGCACAATCTTGATCCCCTCCCCGCTCTGCATCAGCGCGAACGCCTTCGCGAACTGGTCGAAGGGAAGTTCGTGAGTCAGGATCTCGTCCAACTGCAGGCGGCCTGAAAGGAGGAAGTTCTCCATCTGGTACCAG
>JAGVLZ010000228.1 GCA_020054055.1 Phycisphaerales bacterium | reverse complement strand
GGCCACCGCGCCGCTCGGCGCCGACCGCATCATCGGCCGCTCGCCAGGCATCCGCGAAATCAAAGAACGCCTCAAGGCCATCGCCGCATCGCAGGGCACCGTCCTCGTCTCCGGCGAATCCGGCACCGGCAAAGAGGTCGTCGCCCGCGCCCTCCACGAGATGAGCCCCCGCGCAACCGAGCCCTTCCTCGCCATGAACTGCGCCGCCATGAGCGAATCGCTCCTCGAATCCGAACTCTTCGGCCACGAAAAGGGCGCCTTCACCGGCGCCGACCGACTCCGCAAGGGACGATTCGAACTCGCCCACCTCGGCACACTCCTCCTCGACGAAGTCAGCGAGGTCCGACCCCAACTCCAGGCCAAACTCCTGCGAGTCCTGCAAGAACGCGCCTTCGAGCGCGTCGGCTCCAGCACCACCATCGGCGTCGACGCCCGCGTCATCGCCACCACCAACCGAGACCTCACCCGCGAAGTCGCGAGCAGTTCCTTCCGCCAGGACCTCTACTTCCGCCTCAACGTCCTCCCCATTCACCTCCCCGCGCTCCGCGAACGCGTCGAGGACATCACACTCCTCGCTCCGCACTTTGTCCAGAACGTCTGCACGCGGGAAGGCCGCCCCGCCAAACGCCTCACCGAGACCGCGCTCGAAGCCCTCATGGCCTATTCCTGGCCCGGCAACGTCCGCGAACTACAGAACCTCTGCGAACGCGCCGTCGTCCTGAGCCACTCAGACGACATCAGCGCCGACCTCATCCTGCCCTGGCTCACCGCCGGAGACAATCAACACCTCTCCTCGATCCCCGGCCCGCTCGCCGTTCAGAAGACCAACGGCACCCACTCCAACGGCCACATCGGCGAACTCAAGCACCTCTGCGACATCGAGCGCGAAGTCATCGTCGATACCCTCTCACGCTTCAACGGCCATCGACAGAAAACCGCGCGGGCACTCGGCATCGGCGTCCGAACCCTCGGCCTCAAACTCAAAAAATGGAAACAGGAAAAACTCGTCGAAGAGACGCTCTAAAAGTGAAGGATCAGGGATCGGGGATCAGTGACCAGGGTTTCCTTCTGGTGCCTGGTTCCTGATCCCTGCCTCCCTCCCCGCCTTGGCAAGCCATTTGCGTGGAAACAACCCGTGCTGATCGACCACCTCCTCAACGCCGACGCGCTCCCCTCCCTCGAGCGCACCATCCAGTTCGCCGCACGTCGGCAGGAACTGATCGCCCACAACATCGCCAACCTCTCCACCCCGAACTTCCAGCCTCGGGATGTCTCAACCGCCGATTTCCAGAAGTCCCTGGGCCACGCCATCGACCAGCGCCGCGCAACCTTCGGCTCCTCCCGCGGCCCCCTCAACTTCACAGGCAACCGCGAGATCGAGGTCCAAGGCAACTCCCTCACCCTCACCCCGACCCAACCCTCAACCAACGTCCTCTTCCACGACCGCAACAACCGCGACCTCGAACGCACCATGCAGTCGATGGTCGAGAACCTCGCCACCTTCCGCCTCGCCACCGACATGTTCAAGTCACGCATGGACCTCCTGAACACCGCCATCCGAGAAAGGCTTTGATGCAAGGGACCAGGGAACAGGGACCAGGCATCAGAAAGAATCCCCGTCCCTGATCCCTGATCCCCCATGTACGGCACACTCGACATCTCGGTCAGCGGCATGGTCGCCCAGCGAATCCGCATGGACACCATCTCCGCCAATCTCGCGAACCGCGACACCATCCTCGACGCCGACGGCAACCTCAACCCCTTCCGCCGACGCATCGCCGTCTTCGAAGCAGGGGGCCCCGAGACATCGTCGAACCCGCTCGGCGTACACGTCTCGAAGATCGAACGAGAACAATCCGAGTTCCGCAAGGTCTACGAGCCGGACAATCCTTACGCCCAACCGGCGGGGCACCCCGACGCGGGCTACGTCTATTACCCGAACATCGACCCCGTGACAGAGAACGTCAACGCCATCGAAACCGTCCGCGCCTACGAAGCCAACGTTGCAGCCGCGGAGGCCACCAAGACGATGATCGCTCAGGCACTCCGTTTGCTCGCCTAACCCCTATCTGCTGTCTCCTGCTCCCTATCCACTCCCCCCATGGTCGACCCACTCGGCATCATCAGCGCACAACAGGCCTCGGGCCTCGCCCCCGCGCTGCGCCCGCAGACACCTGCGGACGCGAACGGCCCATCATTCAAGGACGTCCTCCTCGAAAACCTCCAGAAGGTCAACGAACTCCAGCAGGACGCCACCCACGCCATCGAAGACCTCCAGACCGGCAAACGCAACGACCTGGAAACCGTCCTCATGGCCACCGCGAAGGCCGATACCGCCTTCCGAATGCTCCTCACCGTCCGCAACAAAATGATGGACGCCTACAACGAGATCAAGGACATCCGCGTCTAGTGGTTTGACGCCCCCTCCCCTTGGGAGGGAGTGGCGAGTCATTCCGGGGGCGAGCCGGGGGAGGGACACCCCACGCACACTTCGCGCACGCCCAGCGCAACACCCGCGCCAGAGCGCAACTCCCTACCCCACACCATTCAAGATCAAGCCCGCCACCGACCGACTCTAGAGAGACGATCGGTGGTCCGATCGCCGCGCGCCCGGAGGGCGCCGAGCGTCCGAGGCACGGAGGCCTGATTCATGGAGCGGCTGCGACGGGCATGGGTGTCGATCTCCGCCGCGATGGCGAGGCTGACCACCAGCCAGAAACTCCTTGTCGTCTCCGTCGCCGTCGTGATGGCGATGACGCTCTTCCTCATCCAGTTGTACGCGGGCAAAAACGAACTCGTCGCCCTCATGCCCGGCGCCTCCTCCGAGGATCAACAGCGGGCCGTCCGATTCCTCCGATCGAGCGCCGTGAAGTTCGAGGAGCAGGACGGGCAACTGATGGTGCCCGCGAGCGCGCGCCCCATCGTCCTCGCCCAGATGGCCGAGGCCGATGCCCTCCCCGGCGATGCGCGCATCCTCTTCGACAACCTCATCGACAAGCAGTCGTGGACGCTCAGCCAGCGCCAGAACCAGCAACTCGAGACCATCGCCGTCCAGAACGAACTCGCCGCCATCATCTCGAAGATGTCGGGAATCCGCGGCGCGACCGTCATCCTGAATCTCCCCGAGAAGCGTTCGCTGGGCCAGCCGAACACGCTCCCCTCCGCCGCCGCCACCGTCTTCCCGACGCGATCGCTCGACCAGAACACCGTGGACAGCATCGCCCAACTCGTCGCCGGCTCGCGCGGCATCGACCCCAAACTTGTCCGCGTCATCGACGGCACGACCAACCGACAGTTCAAGGCCCGCGAAGAGGGCACCATGGCCGCCTCGACCTACCTCGAGTACGTCGCCGCCGTCGAATCGCGCAAGCAGCAGCAGATCCAGGAGATGCTGACGTCATACATCCCGGGGGTCATCGTTACCGTTCACGCCCAGGTCGACGTCACCCAGCGCCGCACCGAGACAAACTCGGTCCTCCCCGAGGGCAAAGGCTCCGCGACCCTCCTCAAGAGCGAACTCACCAAGAACCGCGAGGACCGCCAGCCCGTCTCAGGAGGCGAGCCAGGCCCACGCAGCAACACACGCGAAGACATCACCGGCCTCGCCTCCGGCTCGGGCGCCGGCACCAAGGAAACCACCGGCGATTCGCAGTTCGACACCGAGTTCGGCCGCGAAACAAGCGTCATCATCGATCCGCGCGGCAACCCGACGAAAATCAACGCGGTCGTGAACATCCCGCGACCGTACTTCGTCGACGTCTGGCGCAGCCGACAGCCCGCCGCCGACGCAGCCGCCCCCGCCGCCGAACCCGCCGAGACCGACCTCGAACCCATCGTCACCAGCGAGACCGAACGCATCAAGCGCGAGGTGGAACTCCAGATCGATACCTCCGCCGGCGCGGAAACAATCAAGGGCGAAGTCCAGGTCTCGATGATCCCCATCGCCCCCGCCGGCATCGGCGGCCCCCCCGTTCAACCCGCCTCGATCATGGGCATCCCCACCGGATCCATCGCGATGGATGGACTCGTGAAGAACATCGCCCTCGGCGGACTCGCCGTCCTCGCCCTCGGAATGGTCCTCGTCACCGCCATGCGATCCTCCAAGCGCGAATCGCTCCCCACCGCCGCCGAACTCGTCGGCCTGCCACCCGCACTCGACGGCGGCAGCGAACTCGTGGGCGAAGCGGGCGAGGCGGAATCCGCACTCACCGGAATCGAACTCACCGACGACGACATGCGCACGCGAAAGATCGGCGAACAGGTCTCCGACCTCGTCTCCGAAAAACCCGAAGACGCCGCACGTCTTCTCGGCCGATGGATCTCTGGTTCCTGACCAAACGATGCACTCGTTGCTCCCAGCCTGAAAGGCTGAAAGCCAGAAGCCGGGGGTAAGCGAGTCCTCGAGCGCCACCCCCGGAAAACGTGCTCGCAAAATCTCTCCCGCACCCTGAAAGGGTGCAACGAACCCAGAACCCCGAACCCCAGCCCCTTCCCATGGCCCGCAAACCCGGCGAAAAACTCCCAGACTCCGCCTCCGAACTCTCCGGCATCACCAAGGCCGCGGTCATCATTCTTTCCGTCGGCCCCGATCGCGCCGGCGTTCTGCTCAAGAGCCTCCCCGCCGAGCAGGTCGAAGACGTCACGCGCGAACTCGCCTCCCTCGGCGGCGTGCAGGAAAAACTCCGCAACGAGATCCTCGAAGAGTTCTACACCATCTGCCTCGCCAACGCGCAGGGCGCCGAAGGCGGCCTCGACTTCGCCAAAACACTCCTCAAGAACTCCCTCGACCCCAAGACCGCCGAGCGAGTCCTCCAGCAGATCCAGACACAGGTCCAGAAGACCCCCTTCGCCTTTCTCCAGAAAGCGGAATCGGAGAACCTCCTCACATTCATCCAGGACGAGCACCCGCAGACCATCGCGCTCATCGTCTGCCACCTGCCCCACCACAAGGCCGCCGAGATCCTCGTCGGCCTCCCGCAGCAGAAGCAGGTCGAGGTCATCAAGCGCATCGCCAACATGGAACAGACGAACCCCGAGGTCATCCGCGAGGTCGAAAAGGGCCTCGAATCGCGCCTCGCAACCATGCTCACCCAGTCCATGGAAAAAGCGGGCGGCGTCCCAACCGTCGCCGAGATCCTCAACCTCGCCGACCGCACCAGCGAAAAAGCCATCATGGAAGGCCTCGAAGCCGAAGACCCCGAACTCGTCGAAGAAATCCGCCGCCTGATGTTCGTCTTCGAGGACATCCGCATGGTCGACGACAAGGGAATCCAGGCGGTCCTCCGCGAAGTCGATAACTCCGAACTCGCCCTCGCCCTCAAGACCGCCTCCGAGGAACTCCAGAAAAAGATCTTCGGCAACATGTCCGAACGCGCGGCCGCCCTCATCAAGGAGGACATGCAGTTCATGGGCCCCGTCCGCGTCAGCGACGTCGAAGCCTCCCAGCAACGCATCGTCGACATCGTCCGCCGCCTCGAAGAAGCGGGCGAGATCATCATCGCCGGCCGCGGCGGCGCGGAAGAACTGGTTGTCTAGCCAAAGAAGGCATTCACCGCGGAGGCGCGGAGGACGCGGAGGAAGACAGGGAAATGGGGTCAAGACATGTACGAATAACTCTGAACGCTGATTGCTTCGCGCCTTCAATCCCCCCCGATCCCGCCTTGCTCCGCGTCCTCCGCGCCTCCGCGGTGAATGAGTTTTCCCATGACCGTCATTAAACATGCAGACCGCGACCGCTTGACGCGCAACGCGATCGTCCTCGATCTCGGCGACATCCGCCGCACCGCCGAGGCGATGGAATCGTCCGCGCGGGCGAAGGCCAGGTCGATCATCGACGACGCCACCGCCGAGCGCGCCCGCATCCTCGCCGGAGCGCACGAGCAGGGCTTCGCAGAGGGCCGAACCGCGGGCGACGCGCGGGGACTCATCGAGGGCCGCGAACGGGGACGCGCCGAGGCAATCGAGACAACCAAACTCGAAGCCGCCCAGACCCTTGACGCCTGGACCAAGGCCCTCGACCTCTTCGAATCGAAACGCGATGAACTCCTCCTCGACGCGCGCGGCCAGGTTCTCGCCCTCGCCATCACCATCGCCGAACGCGTCATCAAGCGACGCATCGAAACCGACCCCACCGTCGTCGCCGATCAACTCGCGGCTGCCCTCGCCCTCACCGTCAACCCCTCGCGCCTCTCGATCCGCACAAGCCCCGACGACCTCGAAACCGCCAAGACAATCCTCACGACGCTCCTCCAACGATTCACCACCTCCCCCAACGTCACCATCGAACCCGACCCCGACCTCCCCCGAGGCTCGGTCATCCTCCGCACCGACAACGGCGAAGTCGATGCCACCATCGAAACCCAACTCGACCGCATCGTCGAAATGATCCTGCCCGCGAAAAACAAAGACAGTCACCGCGGAGACACGGAGAGCACGGAGGAAGACAAGAAGAAGGGAGTAGGGAGTGGGGAATAGGGAGTAGGAGAACCCCGAACCCCGAACCCCGAACCAGAACCCATGCTCCTCTCCGAATCCATCTCCGCCGTCCAGCGCGTCGAACCCATCCGCGTCACCGGCTCCGTCCGCGCCCTCAAGGGCCTCACCCTCATCGTCGATCAACTCCCGCTCACCATCGGCTCACTCGTCACCGTCCACACCGCGCACGCCAAAAAACCCGGCGAGATCGTCGGCTTCGACCACGGACGCGCCATCGTCATGATGCTCGGCTCAACCACCGGCATCAGCCCCGGCGACCGCGTCACCGGCGAGCAAGCAACCCCCACCGTCCCCATCAGCCGCGCCCTCCTCGGCCGCATCATCAACGGCCTCGGCCAGCCCATCGACGGCTCGCCCCCGCCACGAGATGCACGCCACATCACCGTTAACCCGCCGCCCACCAACGCCCTCGCGCGACGACGCATCAACAAAATCCTCCCCACCGGCGTCCGCGCCATCGACCTCCTCACCACCGTCGGCCGAGGACAGCGCATGGGAATCTTCGCAGGCCCCGGCGTCGGCAAATCCACACTCCTGGGCATGATCGCCAAACGCACCGCCGCCGACGTCAACATCATCGCACTCATCGGCGAACGCGGCCGCGAAGTCCGAGAGTTCATCGAAGACTCCCTCGGCCCCGAAGGACTCGCACGCTCCATCGTCATCGTCTCCACCAGCGATGAATCCCCCCTCATGCGCGTCCGCGCAGCCTCCGTCGCCTGCGCCGCCGCCGAATACTTCCGCGATCAGGGCCTCGACGCCATGCTCATGATCGACTCCATCACCCGCCTCGCCCACGCACAGCGGCAGATCGGCCTCTCCGTCGGCGAGCCGCCCTCCACCAAGGGCTACACCCCGAGCGTCTTCTCGCTCCTCCCCATGCTCCTCGAACGCGCGGGAGCCCTCGAAGGCGCCGGCTCCATCACCGGCTTCTACACCATCCTCGTCGAGGGCGACGACCTCACCGAGCCCGTCTCCGACGCCGCCCGAGGAATCCTCGACGGCCACATCGTCCTCTCACGCTCGCTCGCTCACCGCGCGCACTACCCCGCCATCGACCCGCTCGACTCCATCAGCCGCGTCGCCTCGCACATCTGCGATCCCGAACACACCGCCGCGCGACACACGCTCGTCCGTCTCCTCGCCGCCTACCGCGACGTCGAAGACCTCATCCAGATCGGCGCCTACGCCGCGGGCCAGAACCCCGTCACCGACGCCGCCGTCGCGCTCAAGCCCAAGATCGACGCCGTCCTCCAGCAACGCACCACCGACGCCGAACTCTTTCTCAACTCCCGCGCCCGCCTCCTCGAACTCGCCCGCGACGCCGAAAAACTCCTCGCCCGCCCGCCATCACGCAAATAGAAGCGCAACGACCACGGAGATACACGGAGATACACGGAGGAACGCCGGTTCGACGTGACCCAATCCTGAAATATGAAATCTCAAATCAAAACTCGCACCTGCCTCATGCATTGAACCCATTCTGCCCGTCTTCCTCCGCGTCCTCGGCGCCTCCGCGGTGAAAATGCCTTTCAATCGATGCCCACCTTCATCTTCCAACTCCAGGCACTCCTCGACCAGCGCTCCCACGCCGAGCGGCAGAAGCAACTCGCCGTCGCGACCATCGAGCGGCAGCGCCTCGACCTCGAATCCCGCGTCACTGACCGCCAGACCGAGATCCGCTCTCACAAAAACGACCTCCGCGACCTCCTCACAACTCCCGCCGCGCAAGGCGTCGACTTCCGCACCGTCCGACTCCAGGCCAATGCCTCGCTCCACGCGCAACTCAGCACGCAGCGTCTCGCCCTCCAACTCGCCGGCCTGTACCACCGCCTCGACGCCGCCCGCAAGGAACTCCGCGAAGCCGCGACGCGCCGGCGGGCCGTCGAACTCCTGAAGCAGAAGCGCTTCGACGCATGGAAGCGCGAGCAGCACCGACTCGAAACAAACGAACTCGACGAGATCGCCACCCTCCGCCATTCCATCAAAGACATTTACCACAGAGACACCGAGACACAGAAAACAAGAATAGAACTGAACGCAGACTAGGCACTCGGCACTCGGCACTCCGGACTCAGGACTCCAGCCCCACGCCCCCCAGGACCATCCCCATGCTCCGCTCACTCTGGATCATCATTTCCACTCTCGCCGTCGCCAATCTTTTCGCGCTCCTCGGCTTCATCTTCTGGTTGAACGCCACCGATCGCATCAACCCGGAGCGCGTCGAGCGCATCCGCACCCTCTTCGCCCCCACCGTCGCCGCCGAGAAAGCCGGCGTCGAACAACGCGCCGCCGAGGCGGAAGCCAGATCGGAAGAGC
>JAGVLZ010000244.1 GCA_020054055.1 Phycisphaerales bacterium | reverse complement strand
GTGCCCCTGCCCGAACTCGTCGGCCCGGCGGACATCGAGCAGGACCGCCTCCCCCTTCGCCAGCATCGCGGCCCCGGTCGGCACGTCCACCTCGCGAGTGACGGTCGCTTTGCCGGTCGTCGAGACCCATTTGTCAACGGTGTAGCGGTCGATGATGCCGACGATATTGTCGAGGCCGATGCGCACGAGTTCGCGCACGGCTTCCTCGGCGAGGGAAGTCTCCACGACCAGATAAATCCCCTCGTTCTCGCCGAGGTACGAGCCGACGATCCCGGGGAACATCGAGTCCTTGGGGGCGAAGATCGAGCCGGGCACATGCCCGGCGCGGAACATGTCCCAGTGACGCATGTCGATGATGACCGCCTTGCGGATGTCGAGCCTCGCCGCTTCCTCGGCGCTCATGGGCATGGGCTTGGGCAGCGAGCCGAGGACGCGGGGCCCGGCCTTGTTTTCGCGCTTCATCCGCGCGAAATACATCGGCGGCTCGGGCTGGCCGTCGAGGATGTACTTGACGAAGTTTGCTTCGCTCGACGCGGCGCGGATCGCGGGGTTGAAGCGACGCTCGTATCCCACCGTGGTCTGCGGGACGGCGCCGAGCGCCTTCCCGCACGCGCTCCCCGCGCCGTGGGCGGGCCACACCTGGACGAAGTCCGGCAGGTTCAGAAAGAGCGGGACCGATGCGAAGAGTCGTTTGGCCGATGGTTCCTTCGCCCCCGCCTGGCCGGCCGCAGTTTCGAGCAGGTCGGGGCGTCCCATATCGCCGACGAAGACGAAGTCGCCCGTCAGCGCCCCGATCGGTTCGGTCGCGCCGGAACCACGATCGGTCACGACGAACATGATGTGTTCGGGGGTGTGGCCCGGCGTATGGACGGCCTTGAACTCGATGTTGCCGACGCGAAAAGTGTCGCCATTCTTGAGCAGGCGGTGGTCGTACGCACCGCCGCCGACTTTCTTGTCGAGCCATTGATACTTCCAGTCGGCGTCACCCTCGTCGGAGACGTAGACGGTTGCGCCGATGCGTTCCGCCAGTTCGAGCGCGCCGGAGAGGAAGTCCGCGTGGATGTGCGTCTCGGCGACGGCGGTGATCTTCAGGCCGTTCGATTCCGCAGCCTTGATGTAGCGGTCCACGTCGCGCTCGGGGTCGACGACGATCGCCTCCTTGGTGCGTTCGCATCCGATCAGGTAGGCCGCCTGGGCCAGGCCGGGGTCGTAGATCATTCGAAGCAGCATCCGCTCAGTCCCTTTCACACATATCCGCCTCACCGAGGGAAAGATAGCGACTGCGCTCGGGCGGGGGCGGGCGATTGTGCGGCAAGGGTTCTCCCCGAGAATCGCGCCGACGCGCATACGGAATGCGGGTGCCGATTTCAGCCGTTCAGGCCACGCCGATTCACGACTTGCGCGCGGGCGGCGTTGAGTTCAGCCACTTCAGCCGTCCTTGACTTCGCCGCGGAGTGTCTCGATGGCGTGCGGCAGGATGTCGAGGAGGGCTTCGAGCATCTCGACGCAGCCCCGTGGCGAACCGGGGAGCGTGAGGATCAGTGTCCGGTGGATGGTGCCCGCGATGCCGCGCGAGAGGTAGGTGCGCGGCGTCTTGGCGTGGCAACGCGTGCGCGCGAGTTCCATCAGCCCGGGGTGTTCTCGGTGCATGACCGCGCGGAGGGCTTCGGGGGTCACATCGCGCGGCGCGAGGCCCGTGCCTCCCGTGCTGAGGATCAGGTCGATCGAGCGAGCCGGGTCCGACCATAGGGAGAAGAACGCGGCGAGTTGATCGGCTTCGTCCGGGAGGCACGCGGCGTGCGCGATCTGGGCGTGAAGCCGCTCGCGGGCGAGGGCCGCGAGGGCGGGGCCTGAGAGGTCTGTCGCCTCGCCGCGCGAGCAGCGGTCGCTGACGGTGAGAACGACCGCGCGGATGGGTGTGTTCATCTCGAACGCCCCCGCCTCGGCGCGACGTAGCGCCCGCTCCGACCGCCCTCTTTCTCCACAATGCGGAGTCCCTCGACCACCATCCCCTTGTCCACCGACTTGCCCATATCGATCACGGTGAGCGCTGCGATCGCAGCCGCCGTCAGCGCCTCCATCTCGACACCCGTTCGCGCCGTGGCGTGCGCCTCGGCTCGCAGGTAGATATGACTCTTCTTGAGTTCCGTCTGCACATCGACCGAGTCGAGTGCCAGGGCATGGCAGAGCGGGATGAGTTCATCGGTGCGTTTGGCGGCCTGGATGCCGGCGAGGCGCGCGACTTCGAGGAGGTTCCCCTTCGCCAGCGAGTTTCGCTTAATGCGGGTGTGCAACGCGGGAGAGATGTGAACACGACACTCGGCGACCGCGCGGCGAGCCGTGACTGGCTTCTCGCCGACATCGGCCATTCTCGCGCGGCCGGCGGGGTCGAGGTGAGAAAGCCCGGACGCCGATGAGCGTGGCTTCGATCTGGACTTGCGGCGGTGGGGCATGATCGCTCCGATCGTAGTTCAATGATCCCACGCGAAGAATGGCCACGGCCCGGTGCCGCTTTCGCCGGGCGGAATCTCGACGAATCCAGCGCTGCCCGCAACGGCGGCAAAGTCCCCCGAACTCCTGTTGGCGATCAATCGGAGTCCGCGGTCCGCGTCCTGCGACACAGCGCGATGCCACCAGAGGTCGATCCGCGCATCATCGGGTTCCGCGAGCGTGCGGGGAGTGCCATCGAACGCGGACGCTGCCACGCCGGCGAGCCGGCCGAGGATCGGGATCGCGAGTCGGCGGCAGGTGACGAGTACCGAGACCGGATTGCCGGGCAGACCAAGGATCGGCAGTGTCTCGCGGCCTCCTTCGCGCCGCAGGACCGCCGCGAGCATCGGTTTGCCGGGCCGCTGAGGCAGGCCGTGAAAGATTGTGCGCGCTCCGAGCGCTCGAACCGCACTGTGGACGAAGTCGCGGTGGCCCATCGAGACACCGCCCGAAAGCACGATTGCGTCGGCGTTCGCGGCCGCTTCGCGCAGCGCCGCCGTCAACTGGTCCCCATCGTCCCGAACATGCGTGACGGAATGCACCTCGATCCAATGCCGAGCGCCGAGCATCGCGGTCAGCGCCGGCGAGTTGCCATCGCGGAGTTGCCAATCCATCGGTGAGGCGCCGACCGACACGAGTTCGTCCCCCGTCGAGATGATCGCGACGCGAACAAGGCGATGCACCGGCACCTCGCCCACGCCGAACGAGGCCAATGCGCCGACCGCCGGGCCGGAGATCACATTCCCCGCGTGCAAGACCTCGGCGTTTGCGTTGACGTTTTCCCCCCGCCTGCGGATGTGCGCGGAGGGTTTGATCGAATCGGCCGGCACACGCAGGCGCGCGCGGCCATCGGACTCGATCAAGTCCTCATGTTTCACGATCGCGTCCGCACCGAGCGGGACCGGCGCGCCGGTGACGATCCGCATCGCAAAGTTGCCCGCGGGCAT
>JAGVLZ010000021.1 GCA_020054055.1 Phycisphaerales bacterium | reverse complement strand
TGGCGTGACACATCGGTGCTCTTGGCGGGCCGCGCCGTGCGGGGCTCGGCCTCGGCGCGCGCGGGTTTCTCAAGAGTCGCGTCGTATAACATCACTCGTCGCCTCCCGGCCCCTCGGGGCTCATGATCGGTGCACCGCAGCGGAACTCCGAACATACAGCGCGATTGCCGCGCCGGATCGACGATCTTGAACTAATTCTGATGTCGATTGAATCTCAGCATTTCACCCGACGGCGGGGGGCGGCGAGCATCATCGCTGCCGTTGATATGAGGATCGTGGCGGGCGCGGGGATGTAGGTCACGGTGAGGCGCGGTCGCAGGGCTGGATCGTCGTGAGTACGCGAGTTGAAGCGCTTGGCGGTTCCGATGGCGAGTTCGTTCCCCAGGATCATCCAGCCGTGGCTGAGGTTGGGTGATTCCAGCCACGTCCTGACGTCATCGATCATGGCGTCGGAAGACCAGGAATAGAAGCCCGTGCCGACGACAAAGGCCGAGGCACTGGCAACGGGGTCGAAGTCGCCTCCGGCATTCTTCCATGCGATCGTGTCCCATTGTCGATGCAGCCACGTCGCGTCGCCCGGTTCGGCGGGGGCGCCCGCGCCCTCTTCGCCGAAGCCGACGGAGGCGCCCTCGCCCCAACTTGCCAGGGTGCGGTGCAGGAAGATCTCTTCGGTGCCGGTGATCGTTCGCGATTGGTGGAGCGTGAGCGTGACGGACTGGATCTGTGCATCCGGCGGGAGCGCGGCGGCGATATCGAAGCGGATCAGGCCGCGGCGTTTGGAATCCTGCGCGGTGGCTCCCGCGAAGAGGTATTGTCCCGCGCCATTGCTGGTCGCGCCGATTGGGTCTTCGTAGAGGGTGTTGTCGGCGGCGGCGTCGAGAGTGATGGTCTCGGCGGGTGAGCGCGTCGTGGGCGCGAGGAGAAGCATCGCTGTCCAGAGCACACCCAACTGCCGCATGACTCTCACTCCGTTGGTCGTTCGACGCTCGTGCGAGCACCGTGTGAACGCACGGGGCGCGGGTTTCTTGCGTGTAAGGCCGGAGTTATCCCACGGGGCAGGTCAGCCCCCAGTTCTCAAGCACTTTGGTGATGTCGGCGAAGTTGACGACGCCGTCGGAGTTGGCATCGCCCTCGGCCCCGCTCAGCCCCCAGAAGATGAGAACGGAACTGATGTCAGCGAAGCTGACGACGCGGTCGCCGTTGGCGTCTCCGGGGCAGGGCTGGATGGCGGCGCATCCGCCCTGGGAGAGGACGGGGCAGAATCGTCTGCACGCGCCCGGGCTGAGTGTGGCGGGGTCGATGCTCGTGCCGGCCGCGCCGGCCTGATTCTCGACTCCCACGGAGTAGTCCGCCGGCGGGTTTTCCGGCGTGAAGTTGCCGTAGCGGAACTCGAGGCAGTTCGTTCCTTCGTACAGGACAGCCTGGAAGGTGTTGGAATCGTTCGCGAGGAACTGCGGGACGTTGGTCCATTGGGCGATGAGCCTGCGGTTCGGCGCGCCGCCGAGGGCCTGATAGCGGATGGTGCTTGACTGCTGCGGAGAGAGGTCGTCCCAGAGCGGAGCGATGAGCGAGTTGGGGAGGTTCGTGCTGGGGATCGGATCGTTCGTTGGATCGCCCCCCGATCCGTCGAAGGTGAGGTAGCCGTTGCTGGAGATGGTGATGGTGGAGTAGTTGATGCCGTAGAACTTGAACGGGAATCCGATGGGGACGGATGCGCCCTCGTTATCGCCGAGGAGGACTTGTTGTCCCGTAGCGGCGATGTCCTCGAAGGGGTTGGCGCAGGTGCTGGTTTCGTACGAGAGCGGGCAGACGGTTGCATCACCGGCGTAGATGCCCCCCGCGGTGATGCAGGCTGATTCGGGGATCCGCGTGCAGTCGTTGTTGACGCAGCAGGCTCCGACGGCGCCGCAGACAAGCGTGGCGATGTAGTCGTTCGAGTTTCCGCAGGGGTACCCGTCGCCGATGCCCCCGACGAAGGCGCGGTAGGTGCCCGGGGCGAGGAGGGCGGTGGCGACGGCCGACCCGCAGCGGTCGGTGGTGCCTTGATGGAAGATGGTGGGGGGGCACGCGGTATCCAGCAGCATCGCTTCGATCGGCGCCTCGACCTGGACGGTCCATGTGACGACGCTGGGCGCGGTGACGGTGAACTGGTACCAGTCCGTGTCGCGGACGTTGGAGAAGGAGAACATCGTGCCGCAGATGGATTGCCCGCACTGGATGCTCTGGAACTCGGCGGGGTTCGAGTTGCATCCGCCGTTGTCGTCGCCGCCGCACGGTTCGTTCTCGACGGCGGCGTTGATGGGGCAGACGAGGTCGCAGGTGGTGCAGTCCTCGGCGGTGGTGCAGGGCGTGGCGTCGGTGGAGATGTTGATGGCGAAGGGTCCGACCTGGCCGTTGAAACCGTGGACGAGGATGTAATACGTTCGTCCCGCCTCGGCGCACCACGAGACTTCCGAGACGACGCCGCAGTCGTCGTCGTTGTCGGCGACGCAGACGAGTTGCGAGCAATCGCCGCAGAAGACGCTGATTTTGGTGTCGAAGACGGTCTGCGCGTGGCAGAGCGAAGCGGTGAGGGTCCGCCCGTTGCCGACGACCTTGTACCAGAGTCCCGGGGAGTTGATCTGGCTGAAGCCGCAGACTGGGGCTGTCGCGTCGACGGTTGCGTTGGTGGTGTCGCCCGCAGTGAGCGGGAAGGTTGCGATGGGGAGGGTGATGGCGGCGGAGCAGTTGTCGTTCGCGGGGGCGGGGGGGCATGGGCTGGTGATGCGGATGTCGTAACTGCCCCGCGAGGCGTCGTTGTACGAGGCGAGTTGGATGTAATAGGTTTGTCCGACGGTGAGTCCCGTGGCGCAGAGTTGCGACTTGAATCCGCAGAAGTCTTCGTTGCACGCGATCTGCGTGAGGTTGCCGCAGGTCCCGCCGTACAGGGCGAGGAGGGTGTCGCCTCCCTGGCTGCTGCATAGCGAGACGCGAGCGGAGGTCTGCGAGGCGGTGAAGCGGTACCACATGGTTCCCACTCCCTGCTCCGGCCCGTCGAAGCGGCATGGATAGAGCGGGTCGTTGACGGAGGTTGTGGCGAAGAGGTTGTCCTGGAACTGGAGGAAGTTGTTGCTGCTCATGATGGTGGCGGTGGCGCAGGCGTCATTGGGAGGGGGCGAGGGGAGCGCGCACTCGGTGGCTGGGTCCATCTGGAGGCTGATGCAGTAGGCCATGTCCTCATCGATGCGGATGAAATCGCGGTAGGCGATCATGTTTCCGGGCGCTCCGCGTTCCCAGTACCAGGCGCAGTTGCCCATCGGTGGCGGCGGGAGTCGGTTCTCGATGGAGATCCAGAAGCATGTGTTGGCCTGGACCGGGACGCCCGCGTGGGCGATCGAATAGGCGTATTCGGGGAAGATCCCGTCGATGGTGTTTCCCGTGGGGACCGGCCCGGTGAGGGTGTACTGTCCCGGGGTGAAACCGGCGATGACGAAGCCGTTTTCAGGGGCCTCGCCGGCGATGTACGAGTAGTACTTGATGTAGAACTGGTCGAAGGAGGTTGCTTCGCAATCGGTCGAGCCGTTGTAATAGGCGCCCCAGAAGCAGACTCCCGAGATGGAGCCGCTGCTGGTGGGGGTGAAGTCGTCGTACATGAGGTGGCCGGTGGCGTCGAAGGCGTCGGAGTCGTCGCGCGCCTGGCAGTTGGGCGTGCCGAAGGCGCAGACGGTTTGTCCGCCGTCGAAAGCCATGCGGAGGACACCCGGCCCGCCGGTGGGGGCGCCGGGGAAGGACCCGACGCGGACGAGATACTGCTGCCCGGCGATGGCGTTGAAGGCGACGCGCGACTGCACGCTGCACGCGTCGTCGTTGCATCCCAGGACGGTGGTGCTGCCGGGGGTGCAGGTGGTGGTGTTGTAGACGGCGAGTTTCGTGTCGACGGAGGTGGCGGAGCACGTTTCGGCGATGAATCGCGCGGTGACGGGGGCCTGCCAGCGGAACCAGACATCGTTGACGATCTGCGGCTGGCCGAAGAAGTTGCAGGCGAAGTGCGACAGGCCGTCGGTGGTGGCCATCGAGTTGTCGAATGCGAAGTCGCCGATGCCGGAGATGAAGGTCGCGGTGGAGCAGGCGTTGTTGGGGGGCGGGACGGCGGTGGCTTCCTCGTCGAGTTGGAGCGTCGGCGCTGGGCGCTCG
Source organism: Phycisphaerales bacterium (assembly GCA_020054055.1). Lineage (GTDB taxonomy): Bacteria > Planctomycetota > Phycisphaerae > Phycisphaerales > UBA1924 > JAEUIV01. Next base: position 9,499 of record JAGVLZ010000021.1, on the reverse strand, counting down.
GGCTGAGCGGCGGGGCGCGGGGCTTCGCTCAGTCGAAAGGGGGCGTCGCCCGGGTTCACTCGGAGCATGACGCGTTCCCCCGGCTTGGGCAGCGCGATGTTCTTTGCTTCCTGCGGTCCCTTTGCGGGGAGGGATTGCGCGGCGCACGGCCCAGCCGTACCGATGATGATCGTCAGGGCGATGACTGCCCGGAACACTCCACGCATGATTCGACTCTCCTCGATCTTCGCTTCGGGACGTCCCGGTGGGATCCAGCGGGGTGCGTCCGGCCGGATGACCTGACTCGTAAGTCCAGACTTCACAATAGGATACGCCACATCGAACGCCGGGCAACCGTGATCCCATACGCAGGCGGCGGCGGGTCGGGTGCAGCGTCTTTCAAGTCCGTACAGAGGCGGGACTTGGGTGCCGTCCGAGGCGTTGAAAAGAAAATCGCCCGCGGGAGGCCGCCGGCGATGTCTGAGTGGCTGAAGGGCGGTTGGCGTTCGGTCAGGGCTGGGTGATCTCGGGCATTCCCGGAATCTCGGCGGCACCGGCGGGGACGGTGATGCTCGAGCCCTTGAAGTCGTTGCCGATGGGTTGGTACCGGCCGCCGATGTGCTCGGCGAGGAAGGCCTCTGCGACGGCGTTGAAGGACAAGCGGTTCTCGGGTCGGGCGAAGCCGTGACCCTCATCGGGGAAGAGGACGTAGGTGACGGGGATGTTTTTGTCCTTCATGGCTTTCACGATCTGGTCGGATTCCGCTTGCTTCACGCGGGGATCGTTGGCGCCCTGACCGATGAGGAGGGGCTTGGTGATGTTGGCGACCTTGGTGAGTGGCGAGCGCGAATCGAGGAAGGCCTGCCCCTCGGTTGTCGTGTGATCGCCGACGCGTTTCTTGAAGAGTTCGATGGCGGGAGCCCAGTAGGGGGGGATGGTCTTGAGAAGCGTGGTGATGTTCGATGGGCCGACGATATCGACGCCGGCGGCGAACTTGTCGGGGGTGAAGGTGAGGCCCACGAGCGTGGCGTACCCGCCGTAGGAGCCGCCCATGATGGCGACCTTTTTCGGGTCGGCGATGCCCTCGCGCGCGGCCCAGTCGACCGAGTCGATGAGGTCGTCGTGCATCTTCGCGGCCCACTCGAGGTTGCCGGCGTTGATGAACGACTTGCCGAAGCCGGTGGAGCCTCTGAAGTTGACGCTGAGGACGGCGTAGCCCCGGTTGGCAAGCCATTGATGCATGGCGTTGAATCCCCAGCCGTCGCGTGCCCAGGGTCCGCCGTGGACGAGGAGGACCATCGGGAGGGCGGCGGTCGGCTTGCCGTCGCCGTCGGTGTCGGACCAGATGGGGAGTGTGTAGTACGAGACGAGGTTGAGGTCGTCGCGCGACTTGATGACGGTCGGGCGCATCTTGGCGAGGGCGAGCCCCTCGATGGCCTTGCGGTTGGTGAAGAGGAAGGTTGCCTTTTTGGCGGCGCGTTCGTAGCGGTAGTAGCGGACGGGGCCGTCGTCCATGACGTAGGCGACGATCCAGGCTTTGTCGTCGAGGGTGCGGCTGCCGACGGAGAAATCGCCGTCCGCGACGGTGCGCAGGTAGGCGAAGTCGCCGGCGATCGAGTCGTCGAGGATCTTCCAGCGCTGGCGGTCGTAGGTGAAGGAGACGGCCTGCACGGTATTTTCGGTGGGATGCACCATGGCGCCGCTCGCGTCGGCCCTGGGGTCCTCGGCGATGAGCGTCTTCTCTTTCGTTTCCGTGTCGATCTTGACGAGAGCACCCGTGTTGCGCCCGCGGCTGTCGATGGCGTAGGCCATCTTGCCCGACTTATCGAAGCCGACGGGCTGGGTGGTGAGGGTGTCCTCCATCGGGACCTTGTCCCAATCTTCCATCTGGCCATCGGGCTTCACGCGGAGCCATTCGTTGCCGCCGTCGGTGCCGAAACGAACCGCGAAGCGCGGGGTGTACTGATCGTCGATGACAAAGCCGCTGAAGCCGTCGTTCTGGACGAGGAGTTTCATTTCTCCGGTCTTGACGTTCATGCGGTGCAGGTCGTGGAACTGCTCGTTGCGGTTGTTGAGGCCGACGACGATCTCGTCGGGGAAGTGATGGCTCACCCCTTCGATCTCGGCGCGCACGCCCTCGAACGGAGTGAGGTCGCGTTCGGCGTTCTCGTTCTTGAGGTCGATGCTGTAGGCGCGCCAGTTTTCATCGCCCCCCTTGTCCTGGAGGTAGACGACGTGGGTGTTGTTGTAGGCCCAGAAGTACTGGCGGATGCCGCGGTTGGCGTCCTTGGTCACGGGCTTGGCCGCCGCGGGATCGTTCGCGGGGCCGACCCAGACATTCAGGACGGATTTGCCCGGCTCGACATCGACCGGCGCGAGGAAGGCGAGCATCGATCCGTCGGGGCTGAGTTGCGGGGCGGCTCGATCCGGGTTCCCGAAGAGGACCGATCGGTCGATCAGCGGAACATCGTTGGGGTCCATCGAAGCGGCGAACGATCCGCCGCACGCCGTTGCCACCGCCGCGCTCGCCACGATCCTGCTCATCCGTTTCATCCAATCGCTCCAGTGTTTTCGTGTGTGACAGCGCGGAATCTCCCCGCGCATCGGGCGTCTCTTGTTCCGCAAAGCACCGCTCGGGTTGCTTAAGGGACAGAGTTTAGCAGCGGGCGACGGGGCGCAATCCCTCGGATATCCGGGTGATGCCGCGGAACATGGCCTCGGCGGCGCGGACGATGGCCTCGGCCTCTTGGGGAGTGAAGGAGGCGGTGTCCATCGACTGCTTGAAGGACTGCCAGATGCGCGGCTGGTCCTCGCCCCACGGGTCGAGGTAGGTGACGCCGGCCTTGTCCAACCCGTACGCCCGCCGGACGGGTCGCGCGATGAAGCGCCCGCCGTTGGTGCTGCCGAGGGTGACATAGTGGAAGCCGAGGAGCGCGATCGGCCGATCGATGCGAGCCTGAGCGATCTCGTTGAGGAGGTCGATGGCCGCGGCGTCGGCGGCGCCCTCGGGGAGTTCGCGGCCGAAATGGCGGAGGTCCTCGCGCAGGTGCTGCGATTGAAACTGGTCGGATGAAAGGATGGTCTTGGCGCGCTCGTCCGATTCGGCGAGATTCTGGAGCCCCGCGTCGAGCGCGCGATGCACCGGCCACAGGCGTTCGAGGTACGCGACATATGCGTCGAGGGGCAGCGTGCCCGAGGCCATGGCGCGCTGGACGGGGTGCGATTCGGCTTCCGTGTGGAGCGGGCGGGTCTGCTCCTTCAGTCGGAGCATGAGACTGGGGATGGTGGCTGTGGGTGTCGGCATGGTGGGGAGGATCATTGATTCGAGCCGTTGGACAACAGGTTCCAAAATACGATGAATCCGGGGATGAGGAGCCAAAGAAGGCCCTTCACCAGAAAAAAGATGAACGCCGCGGCACCGACCTGCTTGAGTCGCTTCATGATTGAGACTGATTCTCAACTAAAATGTCCGATGTGTCAAGGCAGGGGTGCAAAGCGAAGAAGCGGGGCCGAAGGGTACACCCCTGCGGCCCCGGAAGCGGGTGGAAATGTTGGGTTTCCCAGATAGGTTCAGTTTGATCCGCCATTGACCTGGATGCGCCGCTTGCGAGCCGCGGCGGACTTCGGGACGCTGACCGTCAGCACGCCCGCGCTGAACTCCGCGCTGGCGTTCTCCGAATCGACGGATTCATCGAAGCGGAAGACGCGCCGGTAGTCGCCCACGCCGTACTCGGCGTGGATCGGCTTCGCGGTTTCGGGCGCTCGCTGCGCGGCCCGGGCGGTGAGGGTCAGCGTGTTGCGGTCGAAGTCGAGGTCGATGGCATCGGCCGAGGCGCCGGGGACATCCGCGACGATGCGGAATCCGGCGTCGCTCTCGAAGACGTCGACGGCGGGTCGGAAGTACGAGACGGACTTCGAGGAGGCGCGATTCTCGGTCGGGGTGTTGCAGCATGACATGGTGTCAGTTCCTTCTTGAGTTGTGTTTCGTAGTCAGTTGGCGGTGACACGGACCTTGCGGGGAAGCGCCTCGGCGGGCTTCGGGAGTGTGAGCGTCAGCACGCCGTTCTTGAAGTCGGCAGCGGCCTTGTCCCCGTTGACGGGGAAGGGGAGGCGGATGGTGCGCTCGAAGGCGCCGCTGACGCGCTCCTGGCGGATTGCACGCGAGCCTTCGGTCGCCAGCGCGACGGTGCGCGAGCCGCGGAGGGTGACCTCGTCATTCTGGATGGTGATGTCGAGGTCCTCCGGCTTGAAGCCGGGGAGTTCCGCTTCGAGTCGGATCGAGGCGTCGTCGTGCCAGAGATTCACCGCAGGGTAGACCGCGGTTGCGCCCATGAACGGGGTCGCGGCGAAGGCGGGGGCGAAGAACCCTTGCATAATCTGGTCGAGATCGGCGAAGGGACGGGCGGAGGCGAACGACGGATTGCAACGGACTGCGAGCATGATTCGGTTCCTTTCTCGACGCTCGGCGCGTCGGTTGAGTGAAGCGGTGCAGATGGAGGGTAAAAGGCAACCGGCGTGCCAATCGGTTGCCTTGGGTCGTGGATGGCAGAAGGGACTTGGAAACCGCTGATAGGCGGGTTCTGGCTGCCAAAGTGGCAAACCCCGGGCAGTGTCAGGCGAGGTTGGCACCCGAGAATGCGAACGGCGCGCAAACAATGGTGCGCATCGGCTCCGGCGCAGGCATCCTTCTTGCAGGGCTATCTGACTCGGTGCAGGCGGACGGGTATTCGCCGCCTAAGAAAGTGGGAACATGGACCTCAACCGCTTGACTCAGAAATCCCAGGAAGCCTTCCACGGGGCGCAGTCGCGCGCGGTGCGCCATGGGCACCGCGAGGTGGATGGCGAGCACCTGCTCGCGGCTTTGCTGTCGCAGGAGGATGGCTTGCTCCCGCGCTTGCTTGCGCGGATGGAGGTTGACCCGGATGCGGTTGAAAGCGAGGTGAGCGCGGCGCTGGAGCGTCGGCCGAGCGTTTCGGGTTCGGGGGCCGAGCCCGGCAAGGTGTTCGTGACGCAGCGGCTGAACGAGTTGCTGGTGAAGGCGGAGGCGGAGGCGAAGCGACTGAAGGATGAGTATGTGTCGGTCGAGCACCTGGCGCTCGCAATGGTCGAGGAGGGGGCGAAGACCGACGCCGGACGCATCCTGAAGCAGCAGGGCGTGACACGGGATCGCTTTCTCTCGACGCTCACGGCGGTGCGGGGGAATCAGCGCGTGGTGAGCGCGAACCCCGAGGGGACGTACGAGGCGCTGACGAAGTACGGGCGCGACCTGGTGAAGGATGCGAGGTCGGGCAAACTCGACCCGGTGATCGGGCGCGACGAGGAGATCCGGCGGACGATCCGGATTCTGTCGCGGAAGACGAAGAACAATCCGGTGCTGATCGGCGAGCCGGGTGTCGGCAAGACGGCGATCGTCGAGGGATTGGCGCAGCGGATCATGCGCGGGGACGTTCCCGAAGGATTGAAGGACAAGACGGTGTTTTCGCTGGACATGGGCTCGCTGCTTGCCGGCGCGAAGTTCCGGGGCGAGTTCGAGGAGCGGCTGAAAGCGGTGCTGAACGAGGTGAAGAGTTCGGAGGGTCGCGTGCTGCTCTTCATCGACGAGTTGCACACGATCGTGGGGGCGGGCAAGGCGGAGGGGGCGATCGACGCGGGCAACATGCTCAAGCCGATGCTCGCGCGCGGGGAACTGCGGTGCATCGGCGCGACGACCCTCGACGAATATCGGAAATACATCGAGAAGGATGCGGCGCTGGAGCGGCGCTTCCAGCCGGTGATGGTGGACCAGCCGAACGTCGAGGACACGATCTCGATCCTGCGTGGGTTGAAGGAGCGATTCGAGGTCCACCACGGGGTGCGGATCACGGACACGGCGCTGGTGTCGGCGGCGACGCTGAGTCATCGCTACATCGCGGATCGGTTTCTGCCGGACAAGGCGATCGACCTGATGGACGAGGCGTGCGCGATGATCCGCACCGAGATCGACTCGATGCCCGCGGAACTCGACGAGGTGACGCGGCGGGTGATGCAGTTGGAGATCGAGGAGGCGGCGCTGAAGAAGGAGAAGGACAAGGCGAGCCGGGAAAGGCTGGAAGACCTGCGGCGCGAACTGGCGGACCTGAAGGAAAAAGCGAACGCCATGCGCGCCCAGTGGGAAGGCGAGAAGAAGGTGATCCACGACGTGCAGGGGATCAAGTCGAAGATCGACGAGACGCGGCAGCAGGCCGAGCAGGCGCAGCGGGAGCACAACCTGAACAAGGCGTCGGAGTTGGTGTACGGGCGGCTGCCACAACTTCAGAAGGAACTGGAAGCGGCCGAGGCGCGCCTGAACGCCCAGCAGGGGGCGACTTCCGTCATGCTCCGCGAGGAAGTCACCGAGGACGAGATCGCTCAGATCGTGGCGAAATGGACCGGCATCCCCGTCACGCGCCTCAAGGAAGGCGAGCGCGAGAAACTGCTCCGTCTGGATTCAATCCTGCACCAGCGCGTGATCGGTCAGGACGAGGCGGTGCAGTTGGTTGCTGACGCGGTGATCCGCGCGCGGGCGGGGATCAAGGACCCGAAGCGGCCGATCGGCTCGTTCATTTTTCTTGGGCCGACGGGAGTGGGGAAGACGGAACTGGCGAGGGCTCTCGCGGAGTCGCTGTTCGATTCGGAGGAGAACATCGTCCGCATCGACATGAGCGAGTACATGGAGAAGCACGCGGTGTCGCGCATGATCGGCGCGCCCCCCGGCTATGTCGGGTACGAGGAGGGCGGGCAGTTGACGGAGGCGGTGCGGCGGAAGCCCTATTGCGTCGTGCTCTTTGACGAGATCGAGAAGGCGCACCACGATGTCTTCAATGTGCTGCTCCAGGTGCTGGACGACGGGCGCGTGACGGACTCGCAGGGGCGGACCGTCTCGTTCAAGAACACGGTCATCATCATGACGAGCAACATCGGCTCGCAGTTCCTGCTCGAAGACGCGATGAAGGGGGGCGTGATTTCGGAGCACGCACGGAACTCGGTGATGGCGGACATGCGCTCTCACTTCCGCCCCGAGTTCCTGAACCGCGTGGACGATATTGTTCTCTTCAAGCCGCTGACGCTGCCGGAGATCAAGAGGATCGTGGACCTGCTCGCGTCGGGGCTTCGTGGGCGGCTGATGCAGCAGGGGATCGGCCTCGAACTGACGGAGGCGGCGAAGGATCACATCGCGGAGGCGGGGTACGACCCGGTGTACGGGGCGCGGCCCTTGAAGCGGTATCTGCAGCGCGAGGTCGAGACGAAGGTGGGGCGGCGGATCCTCGCGGGGGAGGTCGAGCCGGGCGCTGTGGTGCGCGTGGATGCGCGGGGCGGTGAGTTGGTGGTGGATGTGATGGCGGTCGGCGCGATGCGCTGACGGCGCGCCCACCACGGGACTCGCGGACTCGTCCCGTGCGTTACCGCGCCGGTCTGATCTGCAAGCGCCAGTCGCGCGCGTTGGTGTCCGGCGCGAATCCTTCCATGAACACCTGGCTCCGAGGCGGCAACTTGGCGAAGCGCCAGTCCGGGTCGGTGTCGATGGGGGTTCCCTTCTCGTCGAGGAAGAAGTAGCGGTATTGCACGCTCAATACGTCCTTGTCCCAGGTTGATCGGACGGCGGAAGTGATGGACATGGGCTTGGTGTCGGTGCCCGGGGTCACGTTGGCGCCGCTGATGACGAGGTAGGGGGAGAGGCCGCCGGCGGCTTCGACCTTCGGGTACAGGTCGGCGGGGAGTGGATCGACTCCCGCCGAGCCTGGGGCGTGGGTCTTGTCCTGTTGGCAGGCGGGGAAGGCGAGGGCGGCGAGGAGGATGAGTGGTGTCGTGCGCATGGGTGAATCCGGGGTGAGGGATGAGGGGATGAGGGGTTTTAGAGGCTATCCCAGAACCCCACGGACCAGGCTTCACCGAAGAGACGCCGAGAGCACAGAGCCTGGATTCAATGGAGTCTTCTTCCTCTGCGTCCTCTGCGCCTCTGCGGTGAAAGTGGTTTCGGGATAGGTTCTAGCGTCTTTTTGCGCGACTGAGTTGAAGTGCTTGAGCATTCTTGCTCTTTGGGAGGTACGGCGGGTGCTCTTGGCAGAAGAGTCTGACGAAGCCTGTGGAGCCGGCAATGGGGGCTTCGAGGGAGTCGCCGCCTTCGAGGATATGGCGCGGGGCGATGAGTTCGCGCGGATCGGGGTTCAGGTTGATTCCCTCGGCGCGGTACAGGTTCTCGAGGTCGATCACGCTGAAGTCGAGGAGGTTTCCGGCGGCCTGATAGCGGCGGAGGACTTCGAGCGACGGCCTCTGTACGCAGCGTCCGCCGAGGATGTAGGGGAGGCCGTCGCCCTCGACGGCGCAGTCGCAGGCGTCATTCGAGTAGAGCACTCTGCCCGATTGTCCCCATTGGGCGACCTCGCTCGACATGGGGAGGCGGACGTAGTGGAGGGCGACGGGGTTCGACGCGCGCGGCGGGTTGATGCCCGGGAGCGCGAGGCGCGGGTTGCCCTCGATGGTAAGCGTGACGGTGGTGGCAGGGTGGTCGATGTTCGTCGCGGCGACGTACACGCGATTCGGCAAGAGTTCGCAATGGCGCGTGTCGGCGCCGGCGGTGAGTTTGCTCAGGAGTCCCGCGCCGATGAGGGAGAGGCCGACGATTTGGGCAGTTTGGTTGTCGGACGAAGCGGTGATCGCGCCGCCGAGGAGCATGGCGGTGCCGAGGGTGCTCTTGGCGGCGCGGACATCCTCAAAGTTGTTCCACATGTGGTCGAGGGCGAGAGCGTTGAGGTCGGCGGCGACGGCGGAGGCCCCTCCCTTGCGGTCGGGGTTTGGGGAGGGAGAGAATGACTCGAGCGTGAGTTGGCGTTGATCGGAGGCGAGGCGCGGGGCGAATCGGGTGAGCGAATCGTCCGGGCCGTAGCGGACTTTCTCCGGGCCGGGTCCGTAGTCGATGATGAAGACGGTGTTGGCGGAGTTGTTGAGCAGTACGTTCGCGACCGATTCGAGTCCGGGCATCAGCGCCGACGCCTAGCGGAAGTTGTCCTCCGCCTCGGCGAGGCGCGCCGGGTCGCCGCCGGATCGGTGGAGCGCGAGGTTGGCGAGGCCGTTCATGAAGTAGCCGAGGGCGAAGTTGGTTTTGGCGGGTGTGTAGCCGCCATCGAGGTATTCATCGAACGCATCGCCATCGCGCTGCGAGCGTTTCACCGCTTCGCGTGCGATCTCTTCGGTGGATTTGCGGCCGCCGCGCTCGTTCTCGCCGAAGTCCTTGAGGAGGAAGAGCGACGATTGGGCCGCGGCGCGGGCGTTGTCCCATTCACCGAGGAGTGCTTTCTGAACGGCGATGTAGTGGAACATCATCGCCTGCTCGAAGGGCTCGCCCTTCCAGAAGATGACGTTGCCCTCGCCGAAGACCGCGGCGGCAACCGTTTTGTCGTCGTTGATGCCCTGCGTGCGGAGGACCTCGAAGGCGCGTGTGATGATCGGCTCGGCGGCGGCGGGTCGGCCGTCGGCGAGGAGGGCGAGGCTCAGCCGCATCCGG
>JAGVLZ010000396.1 GCA_020054055.1 Phycisphaerales bacterium | reverse complement strand
GTTGATCGAGCGGGCGTGCGATGATCTGCGAGCAAGGTTGGGGCTGGCGGATTCGGCGCGGGGGCGGGCGTTCAAGGATGCGCTGATCGCGTGGCACAGTGCGCACCCCGGCGCGGAGATTTTCGGTGAAGCGGAGTATGTGAAGCCGCCGAACATTGTGTGGGATCAGGACAACTACAAGGGTGATGCGTATGGCACGTTCGCGTGGGCGGCGTACGCGGCGGAGGTGGAGATCGACCTGCGGACGTACTCCACGCGCGTGACGGACTTTGTCGCGGTGCAGGAGATCGGGAAGGTGCTTCACGAAACGATGGCGCGCGGGCAGATACAGGGGGGCGTCGTGCAGGCGATCGGGTGGGCGCTGATGGAAGAGTGCAAGTGGGAGAAGGGGGCGATGAAGAACTGCCAGTTGACGAACTACATCATCCCGACGAGCGATGATGTGCCCCCGATCCGAGTGGAGTTTCTGGAGAATCCGTATGCGCACGGCGCGCAGGGGGCGAAGGGGATCGGGGAGTTGCCGATGGACGGGCCGGGGCCGGCGATCGCCAATGCGGTGGCCGCGGCTCTCCGGGGGGGCGTTGAGCCGTGCGAGATCCCGATCACGCCGGAGCGTCTGATGAACCTGTGCGAGGTGGCGCATGTCGGGTGATGCGACGATGCGTGTGGAGTTCGCGCTGAACGGGCGTCCGGTTTCGCTCGACATCGATCCCGCGGAGCGATTGCTCGACACGCTGCGGTACACGCTGGGGCTGACGGGGTCGAAGGAGGGATGCGGCGAGGGTGAGTGCGGCGCGTGCACGGTGTATATGGATGGATTGCCGGTGAACTCGTGCCTTGTGCCGACGTTTCAGGCTCGGGGGCGGGCGATCGAGACGATCGAGTCCATCCCGCCCGAATCGCTGGGAGCGATGCTTGCATCGGGGGCGACGCAGTGTGGGGCGTGTACGCCGGGGGTGGTGATGACGGCGTGCTGGCTGCGGAAGCACCCCGAACTGCTGAAGACGCACACGGCGCGCGAGGTGATGGCGGGGAATCTGTGCCGCTGCACGGGGTACGACGGGATCGTCGATGGGATCAGGGATGCGATGAACGAGAAGGGGACGGCGTAGGTGCGCATCTTTTCTCCCGCTACTCTTGAGGAGGCGTGCGCGATTCTTGCTCGCGAGAAGGGGCCGCCGACGCCCATCGCGGGCGCGACCGATGTGCTGGTTCATTGGCCGATGAATCTGGCGGCGAAGGAGCGGGACTATCTGGACCTGTCACGGGTCGATTCGCTGCGGCCGATGCGTTGGTCGGAAGACTCGCTGACGCTCGGGGCGATGACGACGTACTGGGATGTGGTGCGGGACGAGCGCGTGGGGCGCGAGTTCCCGCTGCTGGTGAAGGCGGCGCGGCAGGTGGGAGCGGTGCAGATCCAATCGCGCGGAACGTGGGCGGGGAACATCGTGAACGCGTCCCCCGCGGCGGACGGCGTGCCGGCGCTGATGGCGTACGACGCGGTCGTTGTGCTGCGATCGAGCGCCGGAGAGGACGAAGTCCGGCTCGACGAGTTTTATCTCGACTACAAAAAGATGAAGCGTCGCGCGGACCAGTTGGTGGCGGCGATCAGGGTGCCGCGGCGGCCGCACGATGTGCAGATCTTCGAGAAAGTGGGCGCGCGACGGGCGCAGGCGATCTCAAAGGTGGGGCTGGCGATCGCGCATTCGTCGGCCGGTTGGAGAGTTGTCGCGGCGGCGGTGGCGCCCACGATCCGGCGTTGCCGAACGGTCGAAGCGATGCTGGAGCGTGGTGATGCGGTGCGCTCGGCGGATGATCTCCTGCCCGCGCTCCGGAAGGATGTCTCGCCGATTGATGACATCCGGTCGACGAGTGCGTACCGCGAGCGGGTGCTGGCTCGGCTGCTCTACCATGACCTCAAGGGTGTGTGCCCCTCGGTTACCTGAATGTTGGTGGAGACGCATCGTTGGCAGCGGACCTGGATATCTGGCGGTTGGCGGCGGAACTCGCCGCTCGCGGCGATCCATTTGTCATGCTGACCGTGATCGACGCGAAGGGGAGTACGCCCCGCGATTCGGGGGCGCGGATGATCTGGCGGCCCGGCGTCGGCTTCTTCGGAACAGTCGGGGGCGGGCAGTTCGAGCATCTGGCGCTCGCGTCGGCCGAGAAACATTTCGCTGATCGCAGCCGCGGGGTCGAGCACTTCGTGCTGTCGGCGGAGGCGGAGCAGTGCTGCGGCGGGACGATGGATGTGTTCTACGAGTTCTGCGGCCCTTCGCGGCGGCTGGTGATCTTCGGCGCGGGGCATGTGTCGAGCGCGCTCGCGTCACTGTTGGCCGCCGCGCCGCTGGAGATCGTCGTGGCGGATGATCGGACGGAGTGGAACACACCGGAGCGGTTCCCGCGGTGTCGGCGCATCGCGCGCTGGGGCGAGGCGGTGGCAATTGCGTGCGAGCGGCGGGAGGCGACGCTGGCGTGCGTGATGACCTGCTCGCACGACACGGACTTTGACCTACTGCGGAGACTGCTCGAATCGCCGCCGGCGTTCGTCGGGTTGATCGGGAGCAGGAGCAAGCGGGCGTGCCTGTTCAGGAGACTGGTCGCGTCGGGGGTTGACCAGAAGGCTGTGCAGGCGGTGCATTGCCCGATCGGGCTGGGCGACATGGGGAAGCAGCCGGAGTTGATCGCGGTCTCGATGGCGGGGCAGGTCCTGCTGGAGGCGAAGCGCCTTGCCCGGCTGTGAACACCTCGATGTCGCGATGATTCTCGCGGCGGGGCGCGGGATCCGCATGGGAGGACCGAAGGCGCTGATGATGGTCGGCGGGCGCGCATGGTGGCAGGAGCAGCGCGAGCGGCTCCGGGCCGCGGGCGTGCGCGATGTGTGGGTGGTCTCGCCGGTTGTCTTCGAGGCGATGAAGGGTGAAGCGGATGCGCCGGAGCGCATCGTGCTGAGCGATGCCGATGCGCCGATGTTCGCGAGTATCGTCGCGGGAGTCTTGTCGCTGCGCGATCATCCGCCGCGGGGGGTGTGCCTGTTGCCGGTGGATGTGCCCGCGCCTTCTGCGGACACTTGGAGCGCACTGGGTGGGGGCGAATCGCCATGCATTCCGCGCTGTGAGAATCGGCGCGGCCATCCGGTGTGGCTGCCGTGGAACTTTGTGGAGCGATTGATTCTGCCGTGGGCACCCGATGGGGAGTGGGTGGCGCGAACACGGCTGGATCATCTGATCGCCGCGGAACTGGTCGAGATCATTGTCAAGGACGCGGGCGTGTTGGTGAACCTGAATACACCCGAAGACGTGGAGAGGTGGTCACAGCATCGGCATCCCTGACTTGAGTGTCGCCCATTTCATGTGCGAAGGCCAGCATTGGGCCCGTGCTCGTGATCTCTTATTCTCTTGCAGATGCCGACCACATTGACTTCCGCCGCGACCGGACCCACGCTTGCCCGCCTCGCGCAGGCGAACGCCGCGTATTCGGGGGTGTATCCGGGCGAGCCGAACGATCGGCAGCCGGTGCACACGGTGTACGGCGGGGCGCACCTTTTTCGACGCGACT
>JAGVLZ010000346.1 GCA_020054055.1 Phycisphaerales bacterium | reverse complement strand
GGCGAGAGTGCGCCGCCGTCGGGGGATGCTCCACCGGTGGCCTGATCGAACACACGAAACAAACAACGGTACGAGTCACTGACGAGCAAGCGGGGCCGAGGCCCTGGAGTAGACGACCATGATGATCCACGAAATCACGGCCCTGGCCGGCGCGAACCGCAAGCGGACGCGCGTCGGGCGCGGCGAATCCAGCGGCCACGGCAAAACGTCGGGCAAAGGCCACAAGGGTGCCAAAGCCCGCGCCGGCTATTCGCTCAAGAAGGCATTCGAAGGTGGCCAGACGCCTTACTTCCGCCGCATCTCGAAGCGAGGCTTCTCGAACTTCAAGTACCGCACCGAGTTCTGGATCGTGAACCTGGGCGATGTCCTGGTGCACGCCGACTTCGCCAAGGGGGGCGTCGTGAACGCCGAGCGCCTCATCAAAGCCGGCCTGATCCGCGATACGACCCGTCCGCTGAAAGTGCTGGGCGATCTCGGCGAAGCGACGAAGGCCGGCGTCAAGGTGAAACTCGAGATCACCGCCGAGCGCGTCACCGCCAAGGTGCGCGAACTGGTCACCAAGGCCGGCGGCAGCGTCACCGAGTCCGGCACCCGCCGCGATGAGGTCCGAGGCATCGACCGCAACTCCGACGACCAGACTCCCAAGAATCTGACTCGGAAACTGAAGCGCGGCAGGCGGAAACCCCCGGCCGCGGCGGATGACGCGCCGCCTGTCGCCGAGGTTGGGGCGAAACCCGCCAACGCCTCAGGCGAAAAGAGCAAGGCCAAGAAGGAAGGCAAGCCCGCCAAGCCCGCAAAGGACGGCGAGGCCTGAACACTGGCTCACCGGAGGGCGCAGAGGCTCTGACCCGAGCGTCCCTCCCGACGGAACCCGAGCGAACGAATGCTTCAAGCGCTGATCAACATCTTTCGGATCCCCGAACTGCGGAACAAGGTTCTGTTCACGCTCGCCATGCTTGCGGTGTACCGGATCGGGTTCTGGATCCCCGTCCCGGGCATCGACCAGGCGCAACTCCAGGAGTTTTTTCGGACAAACGTGACCGGCGACGCCACCGGCGTCGGCCGAATGTTCCAGTTCGTGCAGGTCTTCTCGGGCGGATCGTTCTCACAATCCACGATCTTCGGCCTGGGCATCATGCCCTACATCTCGGCCAGCATCATCTTTCAACTTTTCTCCACCGCCTACGAGCCGCTGAAGAAACTCCAGCAGGAAGGCCCCTCGGGCCGCCAGAAGATCATGGAGTGGACGCGCTACCTCACGCTCGGCCTCTGCGTGATCCAGGGCATCGGCTGGCTCACCTACATCAGCAAACTCGGACTCGTTTACCCGAACTGGGCCGCCAATCCGCTCTGGTGGGTCATGGCCCTGACCGCGATGACCGCCGGTTGCATGTTCCTGATGTGGCTCGGCGAGCAGATCGACAAGTACGGCATCGGCAACGGCGTCTCGCTCATCATCGCCGCGGGCATCCTGGCCAGCATGCCGCAGGCCGCCTTCTGGGTCATCCAGAACTCGCCCATCCGCGAGATCGGGGTCATCGCCGCGACCTTCGGGTTCGAGCGGGCCGAGCCGTCAGTCACATGGATGGGCGTGCTCACGCTCATCGCCGCCTTCTTCTTCGTCGTCGCGGGCTGCGTGCTCATCACCGTCGCTCAGCGCCGCATCCCCATCCAGCAGGCCAAGCACACACGCGGGCGAAAGGTCTACGGCGGGCAGCGCTCGTATCTCCCCCTCCGCATCAACCACGGCGGAGTGATGCCCATCATCTTCGCCTCGTCGCTCATGATGATCCCGAATGTGGCGTTCGGCTACCTCAAGTCCGCAACGCAGGCCTCGGGCGGCTGGCTCCACGGCATCTCGACGTTCCTGGGCGACAACATCACCATCGGCGAGTATCCCTACGAACTCATCTACATCGCCATGATCTTTTTCTTTTCCTACTTCTGGACCACCGTCCAGTTCAACCCGGAGGATATGAGCAAGCAACTCCGTGACCACGGGTCGTTCATCCCGGGGCTCCGACCAGGCCCGCGCACCGCCGAGTATCTCGAAACCGTCATGGAACGCATCACCTTCGTCGGTGCCGCGTTCCTCTCGGTCATCGCCGTCGTCCCCACCGTGGTGAATAAGAGCCTGAACATCGACTGGACCGTCACCCAGTTCCTCGGCGGCACCGGTCTTTTGATCGTCGTCTCCGTCGGCCTCGACCTCGTCCAACGCATCGAGGCCAACCTCCTCATGCGCAACTACGCGGGGTTCCTCGGCGGCAACGACGAAGGCAAAGGCCCCCGCATCCGAGGCCCACGCGGCGGGATGTGAGCGTCACGCCGCGTCGACGAAACGGATATCGATCCGCTTTCCGAGTGCCGACGCGATGCGCCGGAGCATCGTCAGGGAATGTCCCTCATAGTCCGCGTCCTCCAGGCGAGAAATCACCGCCTGGTCCGTGCCGACGAGTTTGGCGAGTTGTCTTTGCGTGAGTTTGGCGGCGACGCGAGCGTCATAAATTATCTGGCTGACGATGGCATCCTCGAACGCCTTGTCGGCGGCGGCGCGGCGTTTCGGGTCGGAGCCGATGAACATCGCGTCAAGAATCTCGAGCGCGTCCGAGGTCGGCCGGGTTGAGTTTCGCCTGATGCTTTGCCGGGGCTTTTTCATAGCGTCGTTTCCGTTCAACGGCCCGTTCAACCTCCAAAGCAGGGACCTCCTGCTCTTTGGTGAGTCCATGCGCGACGACCGCGATATCTTTTCCATGAAAGAAGTAGAGCAGGCGATAGTTCACGCGACCGACCCTTGACCGGAGTTCGTAGATGCCATCGCGGAGCAGGTCCGCGTGCGGCCTTCGGAGTTCGTGCCCGATCGCCGCGAGAAGCGCGAGCCGGGCGATGCACGCATCGACCCCGCGGATATCGCGACGGCTCAGTTCCCTGAACCAATCGAGAACGGGGCACTCCCCATTCTCCTCCGCATACAGATAAACGGTCGTCTTTGGCAATCATGCCTCACCGGGGTATTATGACGATAAAGTCATGCTGAGTCAAGCATCCTGAAACTCATTTTTCTCCAGCAGATCCAGCCGGACTCTTTGACCGTGCATGAGAGCGCTCACTATTCCCCGACCGATCTGGAGGCACTCCGTCGCGCCGCGCATCGGGCTGCGCAAACACTCCGCGCCGCAACGGACCTCTGCGCTCCCGGCGTCACGACCGCCGAAATCGACTCGCACGTCCGCCGCGTTCTTCACGATGCGGGCGCCACCCCGCTCTTTGAGGGGTACCGCCAGCGCGATTCGCCCCCATACCCCGCCGCGACGTGCATCTCCGTGAACGACGAGGTGATCCACGGCCTGCCCGGCCCGCGCGTGCTCCGCGCCGGCGATCTCGTCAGCATCGACCTCGGCATCCGACTCGACGGCTGGAGCGCCGACGTCGCGACGAGCATCGTCATCGCGCCAGACCCGACGGGCATCGCCAGCGCGCTGATCGCCGC
>JAGVLZ010000278.1 GCA_020054055.1 Phycisphaerales bacterium | reverse complement strand
GGCCGGTTCGGACGCCGCGATCGTCGCGCAGGCGCGCCGCCACCTCGCCGAAGACAACCCCGCCGCCGCGCAGAGCCTTCTCGACCCCTGGATCGAGACCAACCGCCGACCCGGCAGCCCCCATTTCCCCGACGCTTTGCTCGTGCGTGGGGACGCGCTCGTTGCTCAGGACAAAGAGTTGAAGGCCCTCTACGACTACGAAGAGGTCTGCAAGAACCACCGCGAGTCCGACGCCTTCACCACCGCCGTCGAGCGCGAACTCGACATCGCGGTGCGCTACGCCAATGGCCTGCGCCTCCGTATCTTCGGCATCCGCTGGGGCGACCCGGAGGAGATCCTCGTCGAGTTGATGCTGCGCGTCAGCGAGCGCCTGCCCCGCAGCCAGGCCGCCGAACGGGCGATGATCGAACTCGCGGACTACTACTACCGGCAGCGCGAACTCGCTCAGGCAAAGGATGTGTACGACGCGTATCTCGAATCGTTCCCCAACGGCCCGAACTCCTTGCACGCCCGCGAGCGCCGCATCAACTGCGATGTCGGGCGCTTCAAGGGGCCGCGCTACAACGCCGCGGCGCTCATCGACGCGAAGGTGCAGATCGAGCAGTTCGAGCGGCGGTATCCGGCCGAGGCGGATGCCGCCGGCCTCAACGCCGCCCTCGCCTCGCGCCTCGACGAGTCCATGGCGGCGCAACTTCTCGACACCGCAAAGTGGTACCTCAAGAATGGCGACGAGGCCTCCTCGCGCTTCGTGCTGAAGCGCCTGCTGCGCGATCATCCACTGACGCTCTCGGCCGAGCGCGGCGCCGCCCTCCTGCGCGAGAAAGGGTGGGAAGAACCCCAACCGGCACCATCCGAACCCGCCGCCGACGGACAACCCGACCCAAGCCAGGACCTGGACCGGAACGCCGCGCCGGCCACCGAAGCGCCCGCGGAGCCAACGCCATGATGCCGCGTGCGCTGACACTTTTTTTCTGGCTTGTGTTCGCCGCCTGCACCATGTCGGTCCTCCCCGGCTGCGGCAAAGGCGGCTACGCCTTCCAGGATGCCTACCGCACCGACATCCGCACCGTCGCCGTGCCGATCTTCAAGAACCCAACCTTCTTCCACGGCCTCGAAGTCACACTCACCGACGCGATCGTCAAGGAGATTCACCGCACCACCCCCTGGCGCGTCGCCTCGGCGGACGGCGCGGAAACCATCCTGAGCGGCTCGATCGACTCCGCCGAGTTGCGCCGTCTCAGCCGCGGCAGCGAGACGGGCATGGTCCAGGAAGTCGCCTTCGAGATCACCGTCTCGTTCGAGTGGAAGAAGAACGCCGGCGGCGAGGTCCTCGTCGCCCGGCGCAACTTTCGCTCGGCGGACGCCTTCGTCCCCGCGCGCGGCGCGCAGGAACGCCTGAACCTTGGCGAGCGAGCGGCCGTAGACCAACTGGCACGCGACATCGTCGCCGAGTTGCGATCGTCCTGGTAGCCAGGCGGAACCGGACGCTCTGGCACGCCCGTGCGGCGGAAACTCTTCCCGCCTATCGTAAGACGCTCAGGAATCCCGCCCGCCCCGCCGAACGAATGTATCCAGGGCGACGCGGTCGGAGCATCAGGAACCCTTCATGTCGAGCGACGGACGAAAGAACTCAGGCAACAGCCAGCGCCCAAGCGGCGACGGAGCGCCCGCGAACACCGGCGGCAACGGGGGTCCCGCCGCCGCCGCAACCAGCCGCTTCAACCGCAACCCCTTCGGGTGGATGGTGCTGATCGGCCTCGTCTTCATGCTCATCCTCGTCTTCCGGAACGTCGACCTGACGACCAAGCGCGTCACCTGGCGCGAGTTCGAGTCGCTCTTCCGCGAGGGGAGCCTGACCGAACTGCGGATGGACGAATCCGCCGTGCTCGCGAAGAAGAAAGCGGGACCGGACGGGGCCGAGCAGGTCATCCAGTATCCAATCCCGACCGGCGCGAAGGAACAGGTCTACCGCGACCTCAAGGAACTCACCGGCGGCGGCGATTTCACCACCACCAACGGCCCGGCCCTGTGGCTCCAGGTTCTCTTCAACCCCTTCATCCTCACCGTCGTCTTCTTCGTCATCCTCTGGATGATCATCGCTCGGGGCCTGCGCGGCGCGGGCGGCGCGGGGGGCGTCCTCGGCAACTTCGGCAAGTCGCGCCACCGAGTCTTCGCGAAGCAATCCACCGGCGTCACCTTCAATGATGTCGCGGGCGTTGAGGAAGCCAAGGACGAACTCCAGGAGATCGTCGAGTTCCTCAAGAACCCCAAAAAGTTCATGCGCCTCGGCGGACGCATCCCGCGCGGCGTGCTGCTGGTCGGCGACCCCGGCTGCGGCAAGACGCTCCTCGCCAAGGCCATCGCGGGCGAGGCGGATGTCCCCTTCTTCACCATCTCCGGCTCGGACTTCGTCGAGATGTTCGTCGGCGTCGGCGCCAGCCGCGTTCGCGACCTCTTCAAGCAGGCGAAGGAATCCGCCCCCTGCATCATCTTCCTCGATGAAATCGACGCGGTCGGCCGCCGTCGCGGCGGCGGCTTCACCACCGGCGGCCACGACGAGCGCGAGCAGACCCTCAACGCCATCCTTGTCGAGATGGACGGCTTTGATTCCTCCGATCAGATCATCGTCATCGCGGCCACGAACCGCGCCGACGTCCTCGACCCCGCCCTCACGCGTCCCGGCCGCTTCGACCGTCAGGTGGTCGTGCCGTTGCCGGATGTGAAGGGGCGCTTCGAGATCCTGAAGGTCCACTCGAAGAAGGTCAAGATGTCGCCCGATGTTGACCTCGAGCGCATCGCCCGCGCGACCCCCATGTTCAGCGGCGCGGAACTCGCCGCGATCATCAACGAGGCCGCCATCTCCGCGACCCTCGTCGACAAGGATTTCGTCGAGCAGGAAGACCTGGAAGAGGCCCGCGACAAGATCCGCTACGGCCGCTCACGCAAGAGCCGCGTCGTCGAGGAAAAGGAGCGCATCGCCACCGCATTCCACGAGGCGGGCCACGCCGTCCTCCAGAAACTGATCCCCGACGCCGACCCGCTGCACAAAGTCACCATCATCCCGCGCGGCCAGGCCATGGGCGCCACCTTCAGCCTCCCCGAAAAAGACCGCTACGGCTACGGCCTCAAATGGCTCAAGGCCACGATGCGCGTCGTCTGCGGCGGACGCATCGCCGAGGAACGCAAGACCGGCGACGTCTCCTCCGGCGCCGCGATGGATATCACGATGCTCACTCAACTCGCGCGCCACATGGTGCTCGAGTGGGGCATGTCCGACAAACTCGGCTTTGTGCGCTACTCCGGCGTCGACAATCGCGAGATGTACCTCCCCGAGCGCGAATACTCGGAAGAAACGGCGCGTATCGTCGATGAGGAAATCCGCCGCATGGCCGCGGAAGCATTCGCCGACGCCGAGCGGATTATTAATGAGAACTGGGAAAAGGTCGAAGCCGTCGCCCTCGCGCTCCTCAAGCACGAGACACTGTCGGTCCTCGAAGTCGAACGCCTCATGCGCGGCGAAGCCCTCAGCAAACCAAGCGTCAGCGACCTCATCGCGGCCGAGGCGGCCAAGTCAAGGCCGACACCGCCCCCCGCGCCAACCGGCAAACCCGACGAAGGCATTGGCCCGGGATTGATGCCGAGCCCCGCCTGACTTGACCCCCCCTCCCCCTGGGAGGGGGTGGCGAGTCCGCGAGCCGGGGGAGGGACACGCCACGCGCCCAACACCAGCCCGGTAAGAAAACGACCCATTTTGTCGACTCAATCCCGCACGCGCCCCCGCCACGATGTATTCTCAGAGGTCCGAGTGCTCCAGAAAGGGGTGGCAGATGGATTGCATGGCTCTCCTTCGCCGTTTCGCATCGTGCCTGTGGCTGATGCCCGCACTGATGATGCTCGCCATCATGACTCCTGCGGCGGTGGCGCGAACCGATCCGCAATGGTCGTTCCGCTTTTATGGCGAGCCGACGACGCGAGAGAACCACGCCATGGCGTACGACGTGGGACGGAGGCGCGTGGTTTTGTTCGGCGGATACGACAGCTCGAACCGACTTGGCGACACTTGGGAATGGGACGGTGCCTCTTGGGCGCGTCGGACCACGACTGGACCGACGCCGCGCGATCGCCACGCGATGGCGTACGACGCCGCACGGGGACGCGTCGTCCTCTTCGGTGGTGATAATGACGGCGGGCCCCAGGGCGATACATGGGAGTGGGACGGTACGGCGTGGACGCAGCGCGCTACGACCGGCCCTCCTGCACGCTACGGGCACGCCATGGCCTTCGACGCCGCACGGGGGCGCGTAGTTCTCTTCGGAGGTTCCGTCGACACTGATACTTGGGAGTGGAACGGCAACATGTGGTCGCAGCACACCACAACTGGGCCGTCGGCACGTTTCTGGCACGCGATGGCTTACGATGCGGCTCGGACGCGCTTGGTCCTCTTCGGCGGGCAAGACGACTTCGGTGCTCTTGGCGACACTTGGGAGTGGGACGGGACCGCATGGTCGCAGCGCGCAACGACCGGACCTTCTATGCGCTTCGGCCACGCCATGGCATACGACGCGGCGCGGGAGCGCATGGTTCTCTTCGGAGGGTACGACGCTGGCTGGTACGGCGACACCTGGGAATGGGACGGGACCGCGTGGTTGCAGCGTGCAACGACCGGCCCCTCGCCGCGCTACAGACCCGCCATCGCATACGACACGGCCCGGGGGCGCGTGGTACTCTCCGGCGGGACTGATGGAGGCTATCCCGGCGACACTTGGGAGTTGCCGAGCGACTTCATCTACACCACGCCCGGCCAAGAATCCCCGCCGCAGCCGCCGCAGTACCCGCCCGACCCGCCGCCGCCGACGCCGGTTCAGGACAAACTGATCGTCGTCACCCACGGGTGGAATACGGACCAATGCACCTTTGACAACTTCTGGCAGCCGCTTGCCGATGCGATCGAAGCGCAGGTCGGACCCGAATGGAAGGTCGAAGCGTACAACTGGACAAGTGACTCCCTGACCGGCGATGGCTTTATCGCAGGACCGGACCTGGCGCTCCTCAACGGGCTCTTTCATGGATACAGACTGGGCCGCCGGATCGACCAAGAGTTGATTGAAGGCGAGCATTACGAACACGTCCACCTGATTGCTCATAGCGCGGGATCGGCTCTCATCGCGGGCGCCGCCTCTCGGATCAATCATTTTTCGGACAGTACAACCGTTCACACGACCTACCTCGACGCGTACGCAGGGACATTCGTCATCGCGGGCATCGGCAACTACGAAGAGGCCTACGGCGGGAATGCGCAGTGGTCTGAGCACTACTTTTCTCGCGAGCGACTTGGACTCTGCGACGGCACGGGGCCGCTCACAGAACTTGACCTGCCGCGCTCTGTCAACTTCGACGTGACATCGATCGATCCGGGCTTCGACGTGTTCTGTATTTCATCGCACGCGTGGCCCCGGTGCTACTACGCATTCACAGCTGACAACGGCACCTCACTCGCCCACTGTGACGAAGATGAGATGCTGGTGCCTTGCGGAGAACCGAACGGGGAACTACCCGGATATGGCTTCCCATTGAGCCTCGAACAATGGACCGGATCGGGCGGTTACATCGGCTGGCTCGCGTATCTGGAATCGTTCCTGGAGCCGGGAGAGGTATATACGCTGTCGGACGGTGCTCTCCGCGGCGAAGCGCCAGCGCAGGACATTGTGTTCCGCACGCGCCGCGATCCACCGATCGATCTCGGTGTCACGCAGACATTCCTGAGCAACCCCGCAGCGGTTCAGGTCGCTGCGGGAATCGTGACGATGGCGACTCAGCCGCCGGGCGCAGCGGCGGCGCCGGCGTGGATCAACTTCCAGATAAATGATCCCGAGCGCATCAATTTCGTCGCGTTCGATCTCGCGTTCACGAGCGATCCCGTTGCGGCGGGGCTTGCCACGCTGTATGTGAACGAGTCGGAGCGCGGCAAGGTGGATGAGCCGTATGTGTTGCCAGGGTTCCAGACCTACGCGATGCCGACGCCGGGGGAACTCGCGCCGGGCGAGCATGTGGTGAGTTTCCGGCTGGACCCGTTCAGCGCGCTGCCGTCGAGCATTTCGATCACGAACATCGCGACCGGCTGGGGTGGGTTCGTCAATGTCGGCGATGTGAATGTGGACGGCGTGGTCACCTTCGCGGACATCACGATGGTGCTCACGTTCTGGGGAGCGGTGTACCCGCCGCCGGAATCGTCCGGCCCCGGCGATGCCAACGGCGATGGGGCCGTGACGTTCGCGGATATCACGAAGGTGTTGACGAACTGGGGGGCGGTGTATCCGTGACGCTCGCACGCCCCCTCCGCCCTCGAAGACTCGGGCACCTCCCCCGCCCCCGGAATAGGACCGGGAGAGGAGGCTTCAAGGCAAATCACCGCGTTGTCGGAAACCGCACCTCCAGCACTACCGCATCGCGCGCAACGACCCCACCGAGAGCCCCATCGCCGCCGGGAACAGCATCGTCGTTCCCGCACCGGCCCCCTTTACCGCTCCGAGCGCGGCGTGCGGTACGCCTGCGACGAGTACCGGAGCCTCCACGCGGCCCGCGGCATCACCGCGAGCATGAGCCGCGTCGGCGATGCCGGGGGGTGCCACGACAACGCCCCGAAGGAGAGTTTCTGGGGCACGCTCAAGACCGAACTCGTGTACCTCGAACACTTCGCGACCCGCGGGCAGGCACGGGCCGCGATCTTCGAGTCCATCGAGGCGTTCTTCAACCGAGTCCGTCTGCACCGCTCACTGGGTTATCTCAGCCCCGAACGGTTCGAGGCAGGCATCACCTGATACAATCAGCGTGTCCACCGTTCGTGGGCAAGGTCGCCTTCGCCTTACGCTTGCGGGGTCTGCTACCATCTTGGCCTTTGATTCCAAGGCTGTTCGCACCATCGAGAGATCGAATGAGCATCATCGCCGCACCCGGCCGCGCCTTCACGCTCGCCCTCCACGGCGGAACCCCCGTCGTCTCGCCCTCTATCCCGATCGTCTCGGTCACGATCTCCGAGGAGGACATCCAGGCCGCGGTCGCCGTGATGCGCTCGGGAATGCTCGCTCAGGGAAAGAACTGCCTCGCCCTCGAAGAGAAGTTCGCCAAGGCCTCTGACGCGAAGTTCGCCCTGACCTGCGCCAACGGTACTTGCGCCCTGCAACTCGCCTATGAGCCGCTCTTCGAGCCGGGCGATGAGGTGCTGGTCCCCGCGTGGTCCTACATCGCGACCGTCAGCATGGTCGTCGCCCGCGGCGGCATCCCCATCTTCGTTGATGCCGACCCCGAAACCTACAACATCGACGTGAACGATGCCGCGAAGAAGGTCACCTCCAAGACGACCGCCATCGCCGCGACGCACCTCTACGGCAACCCCGTCAACATCGACGGCGTCGAATCGCTCGCCGCGAAGCACGGCCTCTCGATCATCTACGACGCGGCGCAGGCGCACCTCGCCACCTATCGCGGCAAGGGGATCGGCGCGTACGGCGACATCACCACCTACTCCTTCTACGCGACCAAGAACATGACCACCGGAGAGGGCGGACTCGTCTCGACCAACGACGAGGAACTCTTCAAGGAACTCAAACTCCTCCGCTCCCACGGCGAGACGCAGAAGTACATCCACGGGCGCGTGGGCTACAACTACCGCATGACCGACCTCGAAGCGGCGATCGGGCTCAGCCAGTTCAACCGCCTGCCCGACTACACCGCGCGCAGGCAGAAGGGCGCCGCGGCGATCGATCGCGCCATCGCCGCGATCCCCGGTCTCTTCGCGCCGAAGATCACGCCGAATGCACGGGGGGTCTACCACCTCTACCCCGTGCGCGTCGATGAATCGAAGTTCAGACTGCCGGCGGAGGGCACGGTCCGCGACGAGTTCTGCAAGGCGCTCAATGCCGAGGGGATCAGCACCGCGGTCCACTATCCGCGCTCACTCACGCGCCAGCCCGCCTTCGAGAAGCACGTTCGCGAGCACCCGCCCGTCGCCGATCGCCTGTCGAAGACGCTGTTCTGCGTTCCGATCCATCACAATCTGACGGAACTCCAGACCAGGCAGATCGGCGAGGCGCTCCACAAGGTCGCGGACGCGATGCGGGCCTGAGGATCATGTGATGCCCAGTCGGCGGCCCGCTTCGATCGCGGTGACAGCCGCGACGCGCACGGTCTTCTCCGCGCTCGCGCGCCCCTGCACCACTTCGACATCGCGCTTGTTTATCCCGAGCGCCGCGGCGAGCAGCGACTCGATCGCCTTGTTCGCCTTGCCCCCCTCGGGCGGCGCGGCGACGCGCACCTTCAACCGATCGCCCATGACGCCGGCGATCTGATCGCGCGAAGCGCCGGGCACCGCCTTGACCGCGATGAGCATGGAGCCGTCGCCATTATTGCTGAAGACAGCCATCGTCAAAGCGTACACCGAGCACTCCGCCCAGTTCCGATTCAGGCGCGTAGCCAACTTGGGAAAGATGGTCGGTCCATGACGGACGCTTGATGGGGTGGACCCGCTGTTCTCTCACAGTCTGGCATTGTCGGGCCGATTCATCCATCACCGAAAGTGGGGTGTTCCCGCGCGGATCGGTGGTTATCCGGGCTTCGAAGGATGTGACCGATGCTGCCTCCAGGCTCAACCTTGTTTGTGAACTTCCCGGAGGAATCCAAGCAGCGCGTGCTCCACCCGGCGCGTGTTCTCCGGCACAACTCCGAAGGGCTCGTGGTCCGCTGCGACGAGCCGGGGCTGCCGCTTGTTCCCGATCGCGCCGTCCGACTCTATTTCGAGTCGAAACTCAAGTTTGCGCAGCAGGCCGGGCGGGTCGAGGCGGTCTTTGGAGAGGGAGAAATGCCCGCTCGCTCGCCGGCAGACACCGCCGCCTATGCGGAGCAC
>JAGVLZ010000205.1 GCA_020054055.1 Phycisphaerales bacterium | reverse complement strand
CGCGCATCACGCGCGATTCGATCGTCGCGGCGCGCGACATCATCGCCGCCTGCAATGTCAGCGCGAAGACCGCCGCCGCCGCGAGCAGCACAAGAATCAGCGCGAATCCTCGATCACGAACACGCACGCGAACTCCTTTCCGCCAAACTCACCGACCAGGCGCACCGCGGGAGTCTTGCCCCGAAATCCCTCCACAAGCAGACGCCACTCCGAGACCTTTTCTTCCG
Organism: Phycisphaerales bacterium; assembly: GCA_020054055.1. Classification (GTDB taxonomy): domain Bacteria; phylum Planctomycetota; class Phycisphaerae; order Phycisphaerales; family UBA1924; genus JAEUIV01. Next base: position 3,385 of record JAGVLZ010000205.1, on the reverse strand, counting down.
CCGACGGCGCTGCGATGCGCCTGGGGGCGGTGGTCGTAGATTGCTCGTCCGGCTCCGAAACCGCGTTCTCGGCGGCCTTTTCCGATTCCTCGACCTCCGCGCGGTCGCTCTTCCCGAATCGTTCCCACCCCAACTCGGCACACCCCGCGAGCAGAATGAGCCTCTTTTCCCTGGGCGATTCGACCGGCCGCTCGGCCCGCCGCTCACCGGATGCGAGCGGCCTCCCAGAGTCGCCCGCCTGTTCAACGGGTGACTCAAGATCGACCACCGGAAGTTCCTCGTACACCAGCCGCCACGCCGCGAGCGCGCCGACCCCGGTCTCGTAATCGCGTTCGACGACGTACCGCGCGCGAACGATCGGCCAACCCGGTTCGAGGATGGCGGTCGCGGTGATGAAGGTCAGCACCCCCGGCTCGACCGTGACCGACGATCCACCCCTCCCGAGTTTCACGCTCGTCCGCCGATCCGCCCACTGCGAGCGCATCATCTCCAGCACGCGCGCGAGTCGCATCGCCCGGTGCTGACCGCCGCCGTCGTCCGCCATCCGCGTCGCCTGCGTCCACATCGCGGCGATCAACCCCGACATCGCGGCAAGGATCGTCACCGCCAGAACAACTTCGAGCAGCGTCATGCCCCGTCTGGATGTCCGCTGTCCACTGGCCACTGTCCACTGTCTCCTCACTCGTGCCACAGGAACTCCGACTCTTTCCCCCGGTACGAGAGCGTGTACCGCCACATGACGATCCGGTCGCTCAACCCCGCGGAATCCGCCCGGTCGCCGCGGAAAACGGGGTTGGGCATCGTTTCGCGCGCGGCCTCCAGTTCGTAGGGGAACCCGAGGTACTCGCCCTTCCACCGGCGCACGAACGAATCTTTTTCGGCCTCCGGGGGCGGGAGGAGCCCCGCCGTGAGCATCTCGAAAATCGCCTGCGTGTCGCGTTGCTCGGCGTGGCGCTCTTCCATCCGCCGTGCGGAGGAGAGCGACTGCGTGCGGATGCCGACGCAGACCACCGCGACCGCTGAAAGGATGGCGAGCGCGAGGACGGCTTCGAGGAGAGTGAATCCGCGGGCCGCGCGGCCGCTCGCCTTCGCCCGTGAAACGGGCCGAGCGATGGTTGCCCCGCCAGCGCTGATTTCACCCCGGAGGGGTGATCGCTCGTAGCCGGGGGTGGAGTCTTCGACACCCCCGGAAAGAACGAACAAAAAACCCTCTTCACCCCGGAGGGGTGGTCGTGGAAACGAACGCGGATCGACGACCACCCCTCCGGGGTGAAAACGATTCATGGGTGGCATGGACCGGGGGTGGCGCTCGAAGACTCGCTGACCCCCGGCTACGAACGACCAGCCCTTCGGGCTGAAAAAGGGCGTAAATACCGAGCGTTTCACGACGCCCCCGCCGCCTCCCCCGTTTCGACTTCCATCGGGTCTTCCGGGGTCGATTCCGGGGGCGGCTCCGGGTTCTCCGGCGTCGGCGGCTGCAACCCTTCCAGCACCCCCGCCGGCAGTTCGTTCGCCGATTCGAGCAGCACCGCGCGGATCGCCTCCACGCTCTGGATGAACGCGTTGGTCGGCGCGACCAACTCCTCCGGCTCGTTCAGGATCGTCGGCGTGATCGCCAACAGGAGTTCGCTGCGCGTCGTGGTGTTCGCCTTGTTGCTGAAGGCCTCGCCCACGAGGGGCACGCGGCCGATCAGCGGGATGCGGTCCGCATCCTTGCGCTCTTCCTGGTTGATGATGCCGCCGAGCAGAACCGTCTTGCCCGAGGGAACGATCACGCTCGTCTCGATCTTGCGAGTCGTGAACGAGGGATTGTCCGCCACCGCCGTCGTCTGCGTGACCGCGAGCACCTCCTGCGTGATCTTGAGCAGGACGGTCCCGCTCTCGTTGATGGCGGGCTCGATCGTCAGGATGACGCCGGTGGCGCGGTACGCGATCTCTTCGCGGATGTCCGACGCGCCCGAGCCCGTGCCTTGGGTCGCCTTGGTCACCGGAACCTCGCCGCCGACCTGGATCGAGCCCTTGGTGCGGTCCGACATCACGAGTTTCGGCTGGCTGAGGATGCGCGTCTCGCTCTCGCGGTCGAGCGCCTGGATCACCGCGAAGCCGCTGCCGCCGATGAAGAAGGCGCCACCCGTCGCGAGGAGCGCGTTCTGGATCGGCGTTGAGCCCGAGAGTTCGAGGTCGCCGAGATTCGTTCGCTGCGAAAGGAAGTACTCGACGCCGTACTCCAATGCGTTCGTCAGGCTCACCTCCGCGATGATCGACTGCACCACGACCTGCTGCGGCGCGCGATCGACCGCGCGCAGCGTCGCCAGCAGGTCCGCGTAGTCGTTGGGCGTCGCGTGAATAAGCAGGAGGTCCGAGGTCGCGTCGGCGACGAGGCGAATCTTGGTGGTCGTATCGCCCGAGGCCGAGCCGCCCGCACCGCCGCCCTGCGCTTCGATCCGGTCGGCGAAAAAATCGGTCAGCAACTTCACCAGCGCCGCCTGCGGGTAGTGCTGCACGAGGTAGATGTACCGCTGCCGCCGCTCCACCTCCGAGGGCTGATCGACCTGCCTCAGAAGTTCCTGAACCGTGGGCTGGAGCGTCGCGTCCCGCGCCACCACCAGCAGGCGCTGCGTCCCCGGCACGGGCACGAACGCCACCGCCGGGTCCGCCGTGCCATTGATCCCCGAACCCGTCGCGAGTGTTTCAAGAATCTTCTGCGCGTCCTCGGGTCGGCGATGCCCCAGCCGGTAGGTCCACACCTCGACGCCGTCGAACGCGGGCGTATCGATGGCCGCCACGAGTTTCGAGAGGCGCGCGATCTGCCGCGTCGTATCCGCGATGATCAGCATCCGCCCCACCACGAGCGTCTTGGCGTTGTCGGAGGCCAGTTCCTTCAGCATCCCCGAGACCTGATCCGGCGCGACGTACCTCAGCCGTCGCACGCGCACCGCCGGCTGGTCGCTCTCCAGCGCGGGCGCGGCCTGAAGGACGGGGGCGTCCGCCGCCTTCGCGATCTTGTCCGCGCCCCGCACAAAGAGCACCCCCTCGCGCTCCTCGATGAACCAGCCGTAGATCGACCCCATCTCGCCCACGAGGCTCAGGATCTCGCTCTTGGTGAACTCCCCCTCGATCTCGACCGTGACCTGCCCCTGCACCTTTGGGTCGATCGCAAAGTCGCGCCCCATGTGCTCGCCCAGCAGGATGCGCAGGACATCCGAGAAGTCCGCGCTCTTCAACTGCACATTCACCGCCACCAGTTCGCCCGGGTCCTTCTGGAGCGCGGTTGGAACGACCCCCTCGCCATTCTCGGTCCGCGCGGAGAACCGCTGCTGGCCGATGAGCGTCGGCCCGACCGCCAACGCCCGGGACGAGGCGATCGACTCCGTGACCAACCGCT
>JAGVLZ010000372.1 GCA_020054055.1 Phycisphaerales bacterium | reverse complement strand
GCTCTTCCGATCTCCCTTCCTGCGCCAGCGGAGCAGGCGCGCCGGGGCTCGTCGGGTCGGCGATCGCGGGGGAACCCTCGCAGACCACGAAGGCGTGCGAGCCCGTCGGGTTGAACAGGATGTTGACCGGGCGGTCCCCCACTTCGATCACGCTCACGACGGCGCCGATCCGCGTATCGATGATGGAGACATTGTCCGAGATGTAGTTCACGACCCACAGGAATCGCTCCGGGTCGCCCGGCGTCGGCTGGAATGCGAGCGAGACGGGGTCGAGCCCGACGCGCCAGTTCGCCGCTCGCTGGAGCGTTGCACCGCCCGCATCGAGCACCGAGACGGAGTTGTTCGAGGTGTGGACGGCGTAGACGCGCGAGCCGTCGGCGCTCACCACGATCCCCTTGGTGACGGGGGACTCGAAGTTGATGAACGGGCCGGAGACTAAAGGCGATTCCGGCGGATCATCGGGGTCGAAAAGCGGGTTCGGCTCGGCCTGCTGAGCCTGCTCGCGGAGGGCGGAGGCGATCATCGCGTCGAGCACTTCTTCAGTCGGATGGCCCAGCGGGCCGTTGCGGCGCTCGCCGTTTGACGTGGCGGAGGCTCGGAGCGCCTTGATCATCGGCGATGGTTCCGGCCCGGTGGCGGGGGCGAGCGGCTCACCCTGCGCCACGGCCACAACAACGATCCATGCGATCGACGACGCCATTCCGATGCGGTTCATGTCGAGCCCTCCCACTCGGGCGATCGCCAGAGAACTCACGGGCGCGGCCCGATTGCCTTGCGATGCATCCGTGCACGACTCGGCGCGGCCGCAACGCTTCAGTCCACCATACAGCGCAAAGTGGAGGTGTGGAAGGAATGCTGGCGCAATCGGCCGCGAATGGTCGCGCCGATGCTCAGTTGGCTGACCTGCGCGACGCGGTTGGCGCGGATCAACCGATCGGCGCTCGGGTCAGATGACCGCCTGCACACCCTCGGTGATGTCGGAGGACTTCTTCTTGACGAGGCCGAACCAGATCGCGCAGAAGACGGGCCAGGTGAACCCCGTCAGGATCGCCCACGTCCAACCGATGACCTGTCCCACCACGCCGCCCGCGCCCTGTTCCTGCGCGAACTTCGTGTCGGGATTGGCCTTCATCCATTCCGTCATTTCCGCCTGGTACGAAACGCCGACCCATGTACCGATCGCAAAGGACAGCAATCCCATCACGACGTACGCGAGGTGCATCGGCCGGGCGACAGACTTTCGCATCAAGAGACTGATTCCGGCAGTCAACAAGAGGCCGTCCACCATGAGGCTCAGCGCGGTGGAAACCACCATCGGAATCGAAACGGACTCGAACTGCGGCGGGATGCCGTCGGTGAAGTGCTGCTTCATGGCCTCTGCCAGCCAGAAGGGCAGGATCACCAGCAGGTAGACACCCCCGAGGCCGCCGCACATCAAATTGAACGCCCCCAGCACGATGCTCGTGATCCCCACCGGCTTCGGCCATGCCTGCGGCTCGGGCAGGTCGAACATGCTCGGGTCGGAGGCGTTGACGGGTGGGGTCGCGTTCGGAAGATCGGTCATGGCTCTCTCCGTGGTTCGGGATCAGTTCATATCTGTCGGAGAAACCGCAGATCGTTTTCATAGAGCATGCGGATATCCGGGATGCCGTACTTGCCCATCGCGATCCGCTCGATGCCGAAGCCGAAGGCGAAGCCCGTCCACTCCTCCGGGTCCAGCCCCACGGCCTGAAAAACCGCCGGATCGACCAGGCCGCAGCCCCCCAGTTCGATCCATCGCGCCGGCTGGTCCGGCCGCAGGCGGATCTTCATATCGAACTCGGCGCTTGGCTCGGTGAACGGGAAGAACGACGGCCGGAGACGGATCTCCGCCTCCTTGCCGAAGTACATCCTTGCGAAGGCAAAGAGCGTGGTCTTCAGTTCGACCATCGTCACGCGGTGCGCGACATACAAGCCTTCAATCTGGTGGAACATGAAGGAGTGCGTCGCGTCCACCGCGTCGGGGCGATAGACGCGCCCCGGAGCGACGATCTTCAGAGGCGGCCCCCAGCCGCGCTTGATCGCATCCTCCATTACGCGGATCTGCACCGTGCTCGTCTGCGAGCGCAGCATCCGAGGGCGCGACGAGCCGCCCCCTTCCTCGACGTAGAAGTTGTCACGCGGCTCGCGCGCCGGGTGCGAATCGGGGATGTTCAACTTCACGAAGTTGTACTCGTCGTCCTCGAGTTCCGGCCCGGCCGCGACCTCGAACCCCATGCGGGCGAAGACCTCGCACAGTTCATTACGAACCCGCGTGATGATGTGCTCGCGTCCGATCGCCGGCTCGAAGCCGGGCTCGGTGACGTCGATCAAGGGTCCCGCCGCGCGGGGAGCCGCCGAAGCGCCGAGGCTTGATTTTCGCTCTTCGTACGCGGACTCCAGCCGGGCTTTCACCTCGTTCGAGCGCTTGCCGAACTGGGGCTTCTGCTCCTTCGGCACCTCGCGGAGACGCCCCATCATGTCCTTGAGAAGCCCGCTGCCGCCGAGATACTTCAGACGCCACGCCTCGAGCGCGTCGGCATCCGCCGCGGAATGCAGCGATGCGAGGCCTTCGCGTTCGAGCGTGTCTGGAAGTTCGATCATGGCCGCAGTTTATCGACTGAACTGTTCACCACGGAGCGGCTGTGTTGAATGTCAAGGTTGTTTGACGAGTTTCGGGTTCCATGTTTTTCCTGTGGCGAGGATGGTGTTGAGGATGGTGAGGAGTTTGCGCAT
>JAGVLZ010000056.1 GCA_020054055.1 Phycisphaerales bacterium | reverse complement strand
TTCGCGGCACTCTTGCAGCGCGCGGGCGACAAGGAAGCATCCGTGCCGGTGTTCGAGCGGGCCATCGCCGCGACCGCGGTGAGACAGGAAAAGCGGGACCTTTCGCGTGCCCTCGGACTCGTTCTCGACGAGTTGGGCCGACACGACGAGGCGTATGAACGCTTCCTCCAGAGCAAGAAGTCGCTGGAAGAGGTTCCATCACCGTCGTCGATGCTCGCGGCGGATGTGGACGGATTCATCGAGGGTTGCCGGCGCGAACTGACGCCGGGCGTGGCGTCCGCGTGGAAAGCGCCGCCGAAAGACCATCGCGAGCCACCGGTGTTCTTTGTCGGGTTTCCCCGCTCGGGAACGACGTTGCTCGAGCAGGTTCTCGGCGCCCACCCGCGCCTGGTGACGACCGATGAGATCGAGAGCATCGGCTCGTGTACGGAATGGGTGGGCCGGCGCGCCGGCCGGCTCGACCTCGCTCCCGCCGCGTACGGGTCGCTGACCGACGCGGAGATCATCGCGTTGCGCGGGCGCTATTGGACGAAGATCGAGGGCGAACTCGGTGCCGCGGCGCTCGCGGGGAAACGGCTCGTTGACAAGCACCCGATGAACACCGCGAATCTCTTCACGGCTCGGCGTCTCTTCCCCGAGGCGAAGGTGATCGTCTCCCTGCGCGATCCGAGGGACGTGATCCTGTCGTGCTTCATGCACCTCTCGCGGACGCCGATGGCGGTGGTGTATTTCCGCGATCTCGAATCCGCCGCCCGGCTGTACGCGCGCGTCATGGGCCTGTGGTTCCACATGCGGACGGCGCTCGGCCTGCCCTGGATCGAGGTGAAGTACGAGAACCTGGTGGACGACGCGGAGGGAACGGCGCGGCGCGTGCTGGATTTCCTGGGAGAGCCCTGGGACGATTCGGTCCTGGAGTTCACGGACAAAGCGAAGAAGAAGACGATGCGTTCGACGAGTTATCAGCAGGTTTCGCAGGGGATCTACACGCGGGCCAAGGGGCGGTGGCGCGCGTACGAGCAGCACTTCGGGAAGGCGCTCGAAATCCTCGATCCCTTCGTACACGCGCTGGGGTATCAGGACCGATGATTCGCCGATGATGCTGCGGGCGGGGATGGAGTATGACGAGGCCTTGACACCCGAATCTTTTCAATCCGAGATGCAGGCCGCGGCCGAGACGCTCCGCCGCGGGGATCATCGGCTCGCCCGCGACCCGCAGGTAAATGAACGGGTCGGGCACGAACATGCCGGTGGCGTACAACATGTCCGCGTCGCGTTCGCTATCCGCCACGATCAGCAGGTTATCTTGACTCATAGGGACAGTTCAGCGGCAACGGCGCGATTGAGTTTGAAGGCCGATGCTAGGTGGAAGAATCCAGTGAGGCAAGGAGAACGAGGACGCAAGATGGACCCGCTGAGAAAAGGCCTTTCTCCCCGCAGAAGAAGACGGACTTCCCAGTTCCCTTTCTGCGTCAAACTGTGTTCTGCGGGCATCGAGTCCGCCAGCGGGCCCTAGTGCATCACGGTCGGGCAGAGGAAGTAGAGCCGGCCGACTTGCAGGCGGGGCAGATCGAGGCCGAGATCGATCTTGATCGAGCCGGGCTCCGCCTTGCCGAACAAGCTGAACAAGCTGCCGATGTTAAACGGGCGCTCGTAGCGGATCAGGTTCGCGCGCCTGATCTGGGCGAGTGTTTCCGCCCGTTCCACAGCCGTGTCGAAGTTGCCCAGCTCATCGACAAAGCCGAGGTCATAAGCCTGCTTGCCGGAAACCACGCGGCCATCGGCGTAGTCCTGCCAGTTGGCGGCCAGTTTGCGCCCTTCGCTCTGGTTCTTGTCATTGGCTGCCGCCCGGCCTTCGCCGACGATTTTTTTGAAGCGCGAGAAAGTTTCGTCCACGAGCGATTGGACCATGGCCTTTTCCTCGGGCGAGATTTCTGTTTTGTCCCCGCTCAACATGTCCTTGAACTTGCCGCTTTTGTACACTTCGGGCCGGACCCCCACTTTGTCCATCAAACCACGATAGTTGTAGCTGTGCATGATGACGCCGATGCTGCCCGTGATGGTCAGCTCGTTCGCCACGATCCAGCGGCAGGGCGCCGAGACGTAATAACCGCCTGACGCCGCGAGTGACCCCATGGTCGCCACCACCGGCTTGCGCGAGTCCTTCTGGAAATCCTGGATCGCGCGATAAATATCATCCGAGGCGAGCACCTCGCCGCCCGGGGAATCCACCTTCAGGATCACCGCTTTGACCGCGTCATCGTCCGCCGCGAGGTCCAGTTGGACCTTCACCAGCTCGACAATGCTGTGTCCAGACCGGTCGAGCGACATGCGGGAAATTAGTCCATCAATGTTGATCACGGCGATTTTGTCCCGCGCGTGGTTCTCCTTGATCACGACCTCTTGCATGCCGCTCGCGTCGTGTTGATGGGCGTGCCCAATGCCGCCGCCACCCAAGGCGCGCAACACCATCGCGCCGCCTTTGAACAACACAAACAGGACCATTATCACCGCCACCAGCGCCATGAATTTCCAAACTCCGAACGGTTTCTTTTCCCGGCGCGGCGAGATCGGAAGAGCACA
>JAGVLZ010000210.1 GCA_020054055.1 Phycisphaerales bacterium | reverse complement strand
TGGGCCGCGAGCCAGCGGGCGACGCCGACGCCGCCGCCGAAGCGGCCGAGGCCCATGACGGTGATGCGCTGGTTTGTAAATGACTGGGGGGGTTGCAAGAAGAGTTACCTTCGCCCCCTTTGGGGGCTCTCAGATATTTCTCATGCCCGTAATCCCCGGGCTGCGCCCGGGGCAATGGACCGGCACCCGCTCCGCGGGCTGAAGGCGGATTGTATGGATCGGCCGCGTGAAACCGATTGGATGAAGAAGCATCCAACGCCGCGGCGTTTTCCCATTCGGGTTATTGTTCGCACACGATGAGCGTACTGCCGTTGATCCTGTCGATGGTCGGCTGTTACCTCGCGATCGGCGCGGTGTTCGCGCTGGCGTTTGTGACGGTGGGTGTACAACGGATCGATCGTGCGGCGGCGGGATCGCCTTGGTCGTTCCGGCTGCTGATCCTTCCTGGAGCGGCGGCGCTTTGGCCGGTGCTCTTGGTTCGGTGGGTGCGCGGGTTGCCGCCGCCGGCACCCGCTGATCCGCGGCTGGCGCGGATCGAACGGACGCGCAGCGTGCTGATGGGCTCCGGCGCGTATTGGGCGTTCGTGCTGCTGGTGTGGTTTGTGCTCGTGGCGCTCTCGCGCCCCCCGTGGGGGGCTTCACCATGAGCGCTTCCTATACCTGGGTTCACTGGAACAGGCACAAGAAGGTGTACGACGGGGCGCTCGTCGGCGCGGTGGCGCTGTACATCGCGACGTTTGTGGTGGTCGGGAAGGTCGCGTTCCCGCCCCCGGGAAACTTGAGCGATGAGGTGCTGATCGTCCGGGGGCTGGGAACGGCGGCGTTTGTGCTGCTGCATATGGTCCTGTGCATCGGGCCGTTGGCGCGCCTGGATCGGCGCTTCGCGGCGCTGCTCTACAACCGGCGGCACATGGGGGTGACGGTATTCTGCCTCGGGCTGGCGCACGCGGCGGTTTCGATCGGGTACTACGGCGGGTTCGGGGTGCGGAATCCGCTCCTGGCGATGCTGAGCGGGTATGGGTCCCTCGTGCCCGGGGAGTGGCCGTTCGAGTGGTTCGGGCTGATGGGGCTGGTAATCCTGTTTCTGATGGCGGCGACAAGCCACGATTTCTGGCTGGCGAATCTTTCCGCGGCGTCGTGGAAGCGGCTGCACCTGCTGGTCTACTTCGCGTACGCGGCACTGGTGATGCATGTGACGCTCGGATTCCTGCGCGATCAATCAACCATCGTGCCAACGCTGCTGGTCGGCGCGGGGATCGCGCTCGTCGCGTCGTTGCACATCGCGGCGTCGGTGATGGAGCGTCGAATCGCGACATCGCAAGCCGCAAGCCGCGAGCCGCACCCCCAGTGGATCGACGCGTGCGCCGTCGATGACATCCCCGAGAGCCGCGCACGGGTCGTGTGTCTGAAAGGAAGCGAGCGCATCGCCATCTTCCGGAACGGCGGGTCGATCTCCGCGGTGACGAACGTGTGCGCGCACCAAGGGGGGCCGCTGGGGGAGGGGAAGATCGTGGATGGCTGCATCACCTGCCCTTGGCACGGCTATCAGTACCGGGCGGAGGACGGGTGCTCGCCGCCGCCGTTCACGGAGAAGATTCATACCTATCAGGTGCGCGTGCAGGGGTCGCGCGTGATGCTGAACCCGGAGGCGCTCGCGCCGGGGACGCGCGTGGAGCCGGCGCGGGTGGGCGAGGAGTGAGATGACGAAGCGGGCATCCAACTCGGATGAGTTCTACGTGGGCTATCTGTCCGTGCCGTGGGGGCATTCGAGGTTCCTGCGTGTCGCTGTGCCGGTGACGCTGTGGGTGATGGTGTTTGTTGCGATGGGGGTGGCGTGGACGCAGCGCGATCCGGGGCGGGCGGTGTGGGAGGAGGGGCCGGACTCAGGTTTCTTTCGACTCTGGGACGGCGTGCTCCGCGCCAAGCCCTATCCGATGGTGGAGTTGATCAACGCACGAGAGGAGGGCGTCGCGCTCCTAGTTGAGATGGGGAAGCACGGAGCGTCGGAGCGGGCGGCCGCGTTTGATGGAAAGCATGTGATGATTCTGGGAAACCGCGTGGAGCGCGACGGGCGGCGGATCATTGAACTGGCAGACTCTCCAGATGCGATCGTGACGCATCCCGATCCGGCCCCGCGCGGTTTTCCGCCGGAAGAAGATCTGGGTGAAGTCACGCTGACGGGCGAGATCGTGGACGCCAAGTGTTTCCTGGGAGTCATGAAGCCGGGCGAAGGGATGACGCACAAGTCGTGCGCGATTTTGTGCCTCACGGGGGGAATCCCGCCGATGCTGGTGGCGCGGGATGAGGCGGGCATGGCGTCGTACTACTTGTTGACGGATGAGAACGGTGGGCCGATGGCGGCGGAGTTGATCCCGCTCGCGGGCGAGCCGGTGGAAGTGACGGGGATGCACCGGAAATGGGGCGATCTGGATGTCCTTCACGTTCGTATCGAGACCGTGAAGAAAAGGTGAATCGCCACGCCGTTATTCTGGTGCCATGCCCCCCACCGCGCTCAATCATTACGTCTCGCTCGGCCGATCCGGGCTCCGCGTTTCGCCCCTGTGCCTCGGCACGATGACCTTCGGCCTCGAATGGGGCTGGGGATCGACGCCGGAGGACTCCGCGCAGATTCTCGATGCGTACATCGCCGCGGGGGGGAACTTCATCGACACCGCAAACATCTATACGCGGGGGCACTCGGAGAAGATTGTCGGCGACCACGTCGGGCGGACGCCTTCCAAGCGCGATCGGCTTGTCATCGCCACCAAGTTCTTCGGCAATCTCCACACCGGCGATCCGAACGCCGGCGGCGGCGGGCGGAAGAACATGATGTCGGCGTGCGAGGAATCCCTGCGCAGGCTCCAGACCGACTACATCGACCTCTACTGGATGCACGCGTGGGACCGCTTCACGCCGATGGAGGAGTCGATCCGCGGCCTCGACGACCTGGTCGGCTCGGGGAAGGTGCGCTACGTCGGCTTCTCCGACACTCCGGCGTGGAAGTGCGCACAGGCGCAGACACTTGCGGCCCAGCACGGCTGGTCGCCCGTCATCGCGCTGCAGATCGAGTACTCGCTGCTCGAACGCACCGTCGAAGGCGAACTCATGCCGATGGCGCTGGAGATGGGGATGGGGGTGACGCCGTGGTCGCCGCTGGCGGGGGGGGCGCTCTCCGGCAAGTACACGCGCGAGAACGCGGGCAAGGCGAACATCGGACGCGGCGAGTGGGTTGCGAATCGCCTCACGGAAAAGGGGTACTCGATCGTCGATCGGCTGGTCGCGATCGGGAAGGAGACCGGCGCGACCCCGGCGCAGGTGGCGCTCGCGTGGTTGCAGGAGAAGCCGGGGGTCGTGTCGTCGATCATCGGCGCGCGGACGATGGAGCAACTGAAGGACAATCTCGGGGCGCTCGGCGTGCCGCTGACGGCGGCGCACATGGCGTCGCTCGACGAGGTGAGCAAGCCGCAACTGAACTTCCCGCACGAGTTCCTGGAGCGGACGCTCTCGGTCATGCAGGGGGGCACGACGATCAACGGGCGTGCGAGCGAGCCCTGGCCGCTGGCCCCGAAGAACGATGCGGAGCGGTATTGATCGATCGAACAATACGTTTTTGAGCACAGAGGGAGACAGAGGCAAACGGAGGGAAGAGGTTGTGCCAAGGCAAAGAGTTGTTCTTTGTATTCTTTCCGTCTGAGCCCCGCTTCTCTGTCTTCCTCCGTCTTCCACTGTGTTCAAAGTCTTTGCCTTCGTGGTGACACACATGAAACGAATCGCACTCGCCTCGTTCGCCCTGCTGACCTCCTGCACCTATTCGCCGCGGCCTGCGCCGCCGTCGACGATCGAGTTGACGGAGGTGGCGAGGTTCGAGCAGGACCAAGTGACGGGCGTCGCCTTGTCCAAGACCGGGCGGGTCTTCGTCTCGTTCCCCAACTGGCACGATGGCCACCGCATCCACGTCGCGGAGGTGGACCCCGAGTCCGGCAACTACTGGCCTTACCCCGATGAGGCGTGGAACGCATGGACGGTCGATCAGCCGATCCGCTCCGGCATGGCCCCCGACCACTTCGTCTGCGTGCAGGCGGTGTATGTGGACGATCACGACCGCCTCTGGGTGCTCGACACCGCGGCGCCGCGGATGCAGGGGATCACCTCGAACGCGCGGCCGAAACTCGTGCGCTTCGATCTTTCGACCAACGCGGAGACGCGCTCCTTCTTCTTCGACAACGATGGCGCGCCCCCCGGCGCGTACCTGAACGATGTCCGCATCGACACGGATGCGGATCGCGCGTACATCACCGATTCGTCACTGGGCGGGCTGGTGGTGCTGGATATCTCGACGGGCATCTACCGGCGCGTGCTGACGGGGCATCCCTCGACGATGGCGGAGCCGGATGTCGTGCTGATGTGCGAAGGGAAGGAACTGCGGTTTGCGGGCGGACCGAACGAGGGGAAGGTGCCGCAGGTGCACTCGGACGGGATCGCCCTCGACATGATCCACGGCTACCTCCACTGGCAGGCGCTGACGTCGCGGACGCTCTACCGCATCCCGACCAGCGTGCTTGGGGATTTCGACGCGACGGAAGATCGGATCGCCGCGGCCGTGGAGCGCGTCGGCACCACCGTCGCCACCGACGGCATGGAGATCGACGCCCGCGGCAACCTCTACTTCTCCGACTTCGAGCACGATGCGATCGTGGTGCGCTCGCGGGACGGGACGTTGATGACGTACGTCACCGATCCGCGCCTGTCATGGCCGGATTCGTTCGCATTCGGTCCCGACAACTCGCTGTATGTGACGTCGGCCCAGATCCACCGCACGGCATGGTTCAACAGGGATGGGATGATGCCGATGACGCCGTACCGGTTGTTCAGGTTGAGCCAATACGGGCGGTGAGGAGCGGCTTGAGGCGGGAGCCTTGGGCCTTACACCCAATCAATGTCTTCCTCCGTGCCCCTCTGTGTTCTTGTATGTTCCCAAATCAGATGAAATCGTGTTCAATAGACCGTGCTGCCGGACGCGGGGCGGAGCGCAGCGCAGCCCCGCGTCCGGCAGCGGTCGG
>JAGVLZ010000179.1 GCA_020054055.1 Phycisphaerales bacterium | reverse complement strand
CGGCTGCCCGCCCAGCGATGACAGCGGCGCGAAGACCTCCGCCAAATAGGGCGCGAGTTCTTCCGGCGTGTCGAGCGAACGCGCGACCGCGACGAGCGTAACCGTCATGCCTCCCAGCCTACCTCTTCGGATTGATGCTCAGACCCGCGTGCCCCGCCTCCGCCCCGCCGTCGAGCCTCAGGACGTTCTGCCCAGTCAGCGGAACGCGCCGCCCGTTCGTGCCCCGTTGCTCCCCGGCGTGCCACGAATCCAGGTCGTTGAACATGACCACAGTCGGATCGCGCGCCAGGTACGCCGTGATCGCCTGCTGCGCGAAGGCGCGCGGAAAGAACGTCATCAGGTCGATGGGCGAGTAGTAGTAGGAGCAGCCCTGCTCGAAAGCGATGGTGTCGTCGGAGGGGCAGGCAAAGGGAGCGCCAGTCCGCACCGCCCCCGCGGCGTCGGAAGAGGGCAGCGGCGCTTCCAGGTATTCCGCCAGCGCCGGCAGCGGGTCGAGATCGTCGTAGCGGACATCCACCGGCCGCACCGCGTAGGGGAGCAGGTCGTCGTTCGCCCCACGGTACATCTGAATCGCCTGCCCGAGCGAGCGCAGGTTCGAGAGGCATTCGGCCCGCCGCGCGGATTCGCGGGCGCGCCCGATCGCGGGAAGGGAGATGGCGATGAGGACCGCGATGACCGCGATCGAGACGAGAACTTCGATGAGGGTGAAGGCGTTCGGCAGGATGCGCGGTCGGAGATGCATGTCGGGAGAGTCTAGCGCTTCGGCTCCGCCTGACGCCTGAGCCGAATCGCTCTTCTGCGGTCGTACTCGGTGAGTTGCAGCGCGATCACCTCGGCGGTGTTGGCGTCCTCGTCCTTCAGAAGGCGGTCAACCTCCGCCCGGATCGCAGGGTCTTCGATGAGTTTGGTGTCGATCAGCGCCAGCCCGCCGTTCCTCCGTCGCTCGGGAAACTCAGCCGAGAGTTCATTGAGGACGAGTTCGATCCCCCTCTGCCTGGCCTCCGGCGTCATCGGGGCGTCGTTGTCCAAGCGGTTCCAGAGGGCAAGGAATGCCGAGGTATAGTTATTACGGGCGGAAAACTCTTCTCTTGTTTCGCGATTCTCCGGAGACTGGTCATGCAGCGATCGCGGATAGCCCTTGACGAGGAGTCTTTCGATCTCGTCAATCTCTGCTTTCCCCCACAGTGGGCGGAGCATGAGATCGTTCTGGATTCTGCGGCCTACAGCCGCCGATTCGTCCGTCATCGTCTTCGGCGTGTGAGCGGGGAACCGCCACTGCGGGTCCGACGCCTCGCGGAGCCACTCAGGATCTTCGCGGCGCAAGGCCCAGAACACGACCACCCCCGCGAGAAGCGCAGCGAGGCTCACTGATACAATACGAAGCCGCGAAGGCATCTTGCCTTTCATCCTCAACTCGGCCACATGGCCCGCTCGCAGAAGGCCTCACAGCCCGCTCCTTCGCCGGTCGGAAACGTGACATCGTCCCGTTCGCCCGCGCCGCAGCAGTTTTTGCACTGTTGCTCGCTTGTCTTTCCGCCTGTTGAAGGAGCCGGGCCGCAGTGGGTTCGCCCCCACTGGTAGCCAGGATTGCCGTAATCAACGGGGGCCATGGCGAACGCCGCGGCCGCGCCGAGCAAACCCCCAGAGACGATCGCCAGGACGTTCGTGTGGAAGACCTTCATCTGCATCTCCTGCTCTTTTCCTGAGAGTACGCGGCGCCTCGCCCGCCGCGGAACGCTCGATCGACTGAGCATACCCCCCCCAAAGGACTTTGTCGAGCCTATTCCGCCACATTCGAGCGGCCTTGTTTCAGACTCATTGCCGCAGCCGACGGCGGGAAGGGAGATGGCGATGAGGACCGCGATGACCGCGATCGAGACGAGGAGTTCGATGAGGGTGAAGGCGCGTTTCATTCGGCGACGGCTCAAAAATGCACAACTCTTCCGTAAGGCGATCAGCCGCCGACCCGCCTGGCGCGGCGCACCTTATCGTCATCATAGCGCGTGAGCAGGAAGCCGATATGCTCGACCGTGTCCAGGTCCGGATCATCCATCAGCCGCTCGACCGCGGCGCGAATAGCGGGGTCTTCAATCTCGCCCCGGTTGATGAGAGTCGCGGCGGCTGATCTCCGGCGCTCGGGAAACACCGCGTCGAGTTCTTCGATAAGCAACTCGATCAACATCCGGCGCGCCGGCACCGTGATCGGGGCATCGTATTCCAGCCGTCCGGTGATCGCGTTCATCGTGAAATGGAAAACAATTCGCTCACTGCGCTCGGCGATCGTCGGGACCGGGTCAAGATCGCGCTCGGCTCGCCGATAGCCAATTTTCACCGCGTCCGAGAGGATCGTCGCCTCCGCCACGTCCCAAAGCGGACGGTGAAGGAGGTCATTGTGGATGAAAGAAATCCGTTTCCCGTCATTCTCAAGAACGACCTGATCCGGTGACCAGCGGTAACGAGGGATGTCGTGATCCAACCGGCTCAGTGGGCTCGCGCGATCCGGTTGAATCGAGAGATACCAGAGTCCGATTGCGATGAACAGCCCGGTGACGCAACCGCAAACGATCCAGATTCGTCGGGCTCTCGCGGGTTTATCTTGAATTCCCGCACCCGTCATCGTGGTTCGCTCTCAAAAAGTCTGCACTCAGGCCGCCGAGGTGCGAGCGCGTTCTTCAGCCCGGCCACAACGCACGGTCGCAAAGCGCTTCGCAGTTAGCGTACTCCCCGACGGGAAACGCTGAGCCGCTCTCGCCGAGCGCGCAGCAGGTCTTGCACTGACTGGCAGTCGTGTTGTTGCTGGTTCGTGGACCGCAGTTTGCGCGACCATACTCATACCCCGGCGTGCCGTACAACTGAGCGAGGACCGGCAGGGCGATGGCCAACGAAACCGCGAATCCGACTCCGAATGCGCCGCCGCGAGACGAGAGAATCCGCATGATGCAATCTCCTTGAAGTGAAACCGCCCGGGGGGGTTGTCAGTTCGATTGCGCCGCGACCCCCAATTCCGAGCCCTCATCATCGCCCCGCGCGCTCGGCCGCCGCCATTCTCCTGGCGTCATATTCCTGCCGCTGCTTCTTTCGAAGATCGTAGTTGCCCAGCATGATCCCGATCGACTGCGCGACATCCTCCCGCGCCGTGCGGATCATCGCCTCCACCGCCCGCCGGGCCTCCGGCTCATCGACGGCGCGGCACTCGATGAGGCAGGCCGCCCCCTCCATCTGCCTCTCGGGCGCTTCGGCGTGAACCTCGTTGATGAACGCCTCGATCATCAGCCG
>JAGVLZ010000320.1 GCA_020054055.1 Phycisphaerales bacterium | reverse complement strand
GCCTTCGAGCGCCGCCGCGAGCGCCGACGGTTTCAAGCGGATGTTGATGAACCCGGGCCCGGCAACCTCAGGCGGCTCCGCGATCGCAGCAAAACCCGCGTCATCCTTAAGCCGATCCACGATCGCCGCGGCGATCTCCCGCGGCGGCTTGCCCATCGCCTTGCTCAGCCCCATCGCCGCGTTGGCTTGAAAATCGCCGAACTGCGGGTTCTTCGAGGGAGCGATCGCGGGTGAAGCGTCGGGCGGGAGCGTATCACCAAAGGCGGCCCGCATCGCGTCGATGAAATGCTCGTTCAACAGCAGCACCGGGTCGGCCATGCGTAGGAGTGTACGGGCGGCCCGTCAGGCGGCGGAGGCCTGATCCTCATTGAACGACTCCATGATCTGGGCGAAGGTGTACGGCCCCCCGACCATGGCTCGGCAGGCACGGAGCACATGCAACTCAAAGAGCATGTCGTCGGTGGGCTCTTCGCAGCGAAGCGCAGCAAGGATCGTCGCCAACTGAACGTCGGAGAGTCCGGCCTCGCGTGCCGCGGACGGGTAGTCGAAATAGTTTGGATTTGAATCGCGCACCGGAGAGTCCTCGCAAGATCACGGCATTCGAGGCGATGACCGGCGACTTCCAGCCGAAGGCACCACTCGCTTCGGACCGAGGCTTGACGCCCCGGCCGGGCACGTTAGGATTTTGATTGGAGCGCGGCCAACGCTCGATGTAGACTATAGTATACACGATGAACAACCGTCCTACCGCGATCAGCCTTTTTTCGTCCGGCGGCATCGGGGATCTGGCCCTCGTCGCTGCTGGCTACGACATCCTTGTTTCCAACGAGTTGATGTCAGATCGGCATTCGCTGTTCGAGCACAACTTTCCAGAAACAACCGCGCTGACCGGCGATATCTGGAAACTCGCCGACACGATTCACGGTCATGTGCGCGAACGCTTGAGCGGCTGCGAACTCGATCTTCTCTATGCGACGCCGCCTTGTCAGGGAATGTCCAAGAACGGACGCGGGAAGCTGCTCAACGCGATTCGTTCAGGTCAAAGGCCGCCCTTCGACGTGCGAAATCGGCTGATTCTGCCGACACTGCGGATCGCGTCAGGAATGAAACCGAGAACGGTCCTGTTCGAGAATGTCGCGGAAATGGCCAACACGGTCGTTCTGGACGAGCGCGGCGAGGCGTTTCTTGTTCTGGACCTGATCCGAGAGAGACTTGGACCGGAGTATGTCGGGCGAGGGGAGGTGGTCGAGTTTGCCGACTACGGCGTGCCGGAATGCAGGCAAAGGCTGATCACGGTCTTTTCCCGCGATCCCGCCCTGCATCGCTGGTTCGAGGCGACGGGGACGTTTCTCCCTCCGGCGAGTCACTCGAGGAACGGCCGAAATGGACGCCTGCCATGGGTGACGCTGCGCGACGCGATCTCAGAGTTTCCCGCGATCGACGCCGGTGATCCAACACGGGCAGCCTCGGAAGTTCCATTCCACCGCGTGCCGCTGCTCGACGAGTCGAAGTACTGGTGGGTTCGTCATACACCGCCGGAAAAGAGCGCATTCGACAATCAGTGCGTGGCCTGCGGCTTCGCTCGAAACCCGCCCCATGTTGCGCGTCGCGGCCGCGACGGCATCAACCGCACTTCCGACTCAACCCCGATTTATTGCTCGAAGTGCGGCGCGATGCTGCCGCGCCCATCCGTCCAACGCGAAGGCAAGCACGAGATCATGCGCGGCTTCACCTCCGCGTACAAGCGAATGTCCTACGATGAGCCCGCGAGCGCGCTCACCCGCAACCTTTCGTACGCGTGCAGCGACAACAAACTCCATCCCGAGCAGAACCGGGTGCTGTCGCTGCGCGAAGCGTTCAGAGTCCACACGATTGATCGCTTCCCGTATGAGTGGAAGCGCAAGGATGGAAAGCCGACCCGCGACAAGTTGATCCGTGAAGTGATCGGCGAAAGCGTCCCGCCAGATGGCTTGCGCCGCATCGTCGAGCATCTGCTGAACATCTCATCCGGTTCAGTGCGGCCGTCTCAGGCAACGGATTTCGGCCCATTGTTCAGCGGCCGGACGCCGGAATCAGTTCCCCACGGTTTCGTCGATTGAGAAACTCGACGTAGCCGCCATGGCGGAGCACACAGAGCCAGCCACCAAGCATCTTTAGGCGGCCCGAATCCGAGATGATCGAAACGCTTGTCGTCCGGCCGCCACCCTCTCGCGGGCTGACGATCCTTCCCCAATCATTGACGGTGAGTTCGGCCGAGTAGAAAAGTGCCGCGACACGCGGACGACCATCGATGAAGTCCCAGAAAACTCCGAGAAGATTATTGGTGTCGCGATGATGGGCCTTCCACTCGAGTGAGGTAATGCAGCTGATTCGTTGGTTGCCGATATCCGGGCGAGCCATGCCCTTGCCGCGACACTTGGCCGGAGTGGGAACGCTCCCGCATGTTGCCTTGATCTCGATGCCGCCGCCCGCGAAAGGGCTGAATGGCCGCTTTTCGTTGAATCGGTCGCGAAGCCCTTCCCAGGTCTTTTTTCCGAAGCGGTCAAGCAGAAGCAGGTCGGGATAGCCGTCCTGATGCGGGTTCTTCACGAACGGCATCTTTCCATTCGCGAGGATCGCGGCGGAAAGCAACTCGCCCACGAAAGCGCTCAGGTTTCTCATGCCGAGCAGACGTGCAACATCCAACTCCGAGGCGTACAGATCGTCTAATAGATCGTGCATCGCGTCGATGGCGTGAAGCACCGGCGCTGCGTCCACCTGGATGAGTTCACTCTCTCGCCGGATTGCCAGCGATTTCACACCGCGAACGATGTAGTCTTTCCCGATACGCGGTGAAACGGCGGGCGATTCCCGCAGAAGTGTTGCGGCGGCGACACCAAGGGTATTCGCAACTGACTCTATCGTGTTGAGCGTCGGGCTTTTCAGACCACGCTCAAGCTGACTCACATAGGTGCGGTCAAGCCCCGACCGATCCGCCAACGCCTCTTGAGTGAGTCCGGCCTGTTCCCTTCTGACCCGAAGGGACCTCGCGAACGTCTCGGTCAGGCTCATGCGAACGAAGACTATGGTCCACGGCGGACTCAGACCACGGACTATAGTCTACAGCGCAAAAGTCGGATGCTGTGTGTAATAGTTGGAAGCACCAACGGCGTCGAGATGTCTTTGCTTACAGCTTCAGATCCCCCAGCCCCATCCCGAGCCCCGCCCCCAGACCGTTCTTCAGGGGCGCGCCCTTCTGCTTCTTCTTCGCTTCTTCCTTCATGCGCCGGAAGGCTGTCGTTTCTTTGAGGATCTCCTCGGGCTTGCGCGTGTCCTCCTCGAACCCGCCTCGCTTCCCGCGGCGTGGCGGGCCGTCGTCCGCCGGACGCTCCATCGCCTGCTTGATCGAGAGGCTGATCTTCTTGGTCTGCGGGTCGATGCGGAGCACCTTGACCTTCACGATCTTGTGGGGCTGCACGACATCGCTCGTCTTCTCGACGCGTTTCCACGCCAGTTCGCTGATGTGCGCCAGCCCCTCGACCCCCGCCGCCACCTCGACGAACGCGCCGAACTCCGCGAGTTTCGTGACCTTGCCGGTCACGATCGCCCCCTCGACCACATCCTTGATCGCCGCGGCCCAGGGATCGTCGGAGAGTTGCTTGAGCCCCAGCGCGTGACGCTTGGTTTCCCAGTCGAGTTTCAGGATCTTGACCGTGACCTTCTCGCCCTCTTTCAGCACGTCCTCGACCTTGGTGACTCGGTCGTGGCTGAGGTCGGAGATGTGCAGGAGCGCCTCGATCCCGCCGATGTCGACGAACGCGCCGAAGGGCATGATCTTCTTGACCACGCCCTCCTTCACGTCGCCTTCCTTCAGCGATTCCCGGAGTTTTTCCTGCTCGGCCTTGCGGTCCTCCGCCGCGAGTTTGCGCCGCGACAGCGTGATCTGCCCGCGGCCGGTGCGGTCGACGCGCACGACTTCGCACTTGAGTTTCTCGCCCACAAAGACCGAAAGGTCCTCGATCCGCCGGGTGTCGATCTGCGAGGCGGGCATGAACGCCGCGTGCTTGGCGACCTCGAGTTCGAGTCCGCCTTTGTTCACTCCGGTGACCCGAGCCTCGACGACGTGCCCCGGTTCGAGCATCTCCCAGTCGGCCTTCTGGACCGAGCCGGGCTTGTTGCAGATGAAGAGGCTCTCGGAGGCCTCGAAGCGCTCGATGACCACCTCGATGGTCGAGCCGGCCTTCGGGAGTTCCTCTTCGGCGAACTGGATCCGCGGGATGACGCCGAGTTCCTTCGGGCCGAACTCGATGAAGATGTCGGACGGGCCGACGGAGACCACGACGCCGGGCCGACGCTCGCGGCCGCTCTCGACGACGCGCGGCCCCTTGATCTTCGGGCCGGTCATCGCCTTGTGCGCCGCGTCGATCTCCTCCTTCTTCGGCTTGACATGGTGCGCCGTCGCGGCGGTGGCGTCCATCGACTTGTTCATCGCGGCGTCGATCTCAGCCGCGAAGTCCGCGCTGAGCGCGGGCGACGGGGCCGGCGCGGGGCTGGAAGACGCGGAGGCTGTGGTCTCCGGCGAAGGGGCGGAGTCCGAGGTCTGGGTCATGTGATAACGCTCAATGGATAAGGGGAAACTGCTCGCGGGCTCCACCGATGCCGCCCACCGGCACCATGCCCGAAAGATATCGAACGGATTAGTCTACATCTTCCGCGCGTTTCGGCCAGCGCCAGGGCGCCATATTCCTTCCGCGCTCGAACCGCCTCGTCGAGGGGGCCGTATCGAACGGCTGGTTCCCGCGCGCCCGGTCCGGGCCGGTCGCGGAACCCGGTTGGTAGCATGGCCGATTCCGCCCCGTCGCCCGTTTTCTCGGGCGTCCGGGGCCTCCGACCCCCTTTCAGGAGCCTCCATGTCCGCATCGAATGTCTGCTGGGGAATCGAGATCGGGGCGGGGGCCATCAAGGCCTTGAAGGTCGAGCGCGACGGCGAGGACCTCCGAATTTCCGACTTCGCCGTCGTCCAGCACAAGAAGGTGCTCTCGACCCCGGACCTGAACCGCGACGATGCCATCGCCGTCGCACTCGGCGCCTTCATGAGTCAGTACCGCGATGCGCTCAAGGGTTCCACGCTCGCCCTCTCTATCCCGGGCCACAGCGCGTTCGCCAGGTTCGCCAAGCTCCCCCCCGTCGAGAAAAAGGGCATCGCCAACCTCGTTCGATTCGAGGCGGTCCAGCAGATCCCCTTTCCGATCGACGACGTCGAATGGGACTACCAGACCTTCGCCAGCAACGACAGCCCCGACATCGAGGTCGGCATCTTCGCCGTCACGAAGGCGAAGATGAGCGAACTGCTCGCGCAGTACGGCGAGCAGGGGCTGGTGCCGAACATCATCACCCTCAGCCCCGTCGCGGTCTACAACGCCGTCGCGTTCGACCTCGCCTTCACAGCCAAGACTCCCGGCACGGTGATCCTCGACATCGGCACCACCGCCACCGACCTCATCATCGCGGAGGGGGGCCGGGTGTGGGTCCGCACCTTCCCGCTCGGCGGGCATAACTTCACCGAGGCCCTCGCCGCGACCTTCAAGCTCACCTACGGCAAGGCCGAAAAACTCAAAAAAGAGGCCGAAACCTCGAAATACAAGCGCCACATCTTCCAGGCGCTCAAGCCCGTTCTTCAGGAACTGGTGCAGGACGTTCAGCGGTCCATCGGCTACTACCGCGATACGCACCCCGATGCGTCGATCACCCGAGTCGTCGGCGTCGGCTCCACGTTCAAGCTCATCGGCCTGCGAAAACTGCTCAGCCAGCAGTTGAAGATGGACGTCTTCCGATACGAGCGCGCAAAGCGACTGAACATCGAGGGCGCCGCCGCGGCGGACTTCGAGGCCTCCGCCCCCAACATGGCGACGGCCTACGGGCTGGCGCTCCAGGGCCTCGGCCTCCAGACCATCAACGCCAACCTCATGCCCGTCGCCGTCGTGAGGCAGGCGATGTGGAAGCGGAAAATGCCTTGGTTCGTCGCCGCAGCCGGGCTCGGGATCGCCGGGGGCGCGCTCGCCTTCGCCAGACCTCTCCTTGAGAGCATGTCAGTCAACCGCGCGAAAGCGGACCCCGAAATCAACAATCCGATCCGCCAGGCGGCCTCCCTGGGATCATCCCTCAAGGCCAAGTGGACCGAGGCCAGCAGCGGAAAACAGCCGGGATTTGTCGCGGAAAACATGCGCCGGCTCTTCGAGGGGCGCGATTTCTACCCTCTTTTTCTGAACGATCTCAGCAGCATGTTCGTCGCCGCGGAGTCCTACGGGCGGGCCAACAACATCGCCCCGCCGAAGATTGTCGCCGAACTCAAGCGCTTCGAGACGCAATACCTCCCTCCCGGTCAACCGCTCGGCGCCGCCAAGCCCGCTGCGCCCTTGGGCGGCCGCGGCG
>JAGVLZ010000128.1 GCA_020054055.1 Phycisphaerales bacterium | reverse complement strand
CGACATGGAAGCGCGCCACAGGCCGTCGGCGAGGACGGTGCCGACGCGCCCGGTGCCGAGAGGTGCCTCGACGATGAGCGGCTGATTGCCCGCGGTGGCGAGCGTTCCGACGGCGGGCGCGAGCGTGCCAAGTTGGAGATTCAGTTCGGCGACTTCGATCGCGGGGGAGCCGCGCGGCACAAGCGCTGGCTCAAACGCGATGATCGGCGCGATGATTGTTCGATCGGTGGGCGGCTCGATGAAAGGCGACGCCCAGAGGAGGGGCGCGGAATCCTCCGGTCCTCGAAGGAAGAGCGCGGCGCGCCCGCGTTCCATGATGAGGGAGCGAAGATGCGCGAGCGTCGCCGACGGAAGCATGGAGGGGACGTTGCGCCCGATCACGAAGAGGTCGAAGGGTTCGAGCGATTCGGGCGTGTCGGGAGCGGGCGTGCCGAGCGTTCGCGTCACCGTTTCGAGTCCCGGCACGATGCTCGCGACGCGCAGGCGTGGCGGCGCGTCGGTGAGCGCTCTGACCGGGCCGTCGAGCGAGTAGACGGTGGTGAGTTCGATGTCCGGCTCGGCGGCGAGCGCATCGGCGAAGAACCGCGTGTCCCAGGAGGGATCGCGCTCGAAGAGAACGACGCGGAGCCGCCTACCGACGACTTGAATCGATGTCGTCGCGGATGGTCGAGCGCCCCCCTCGGCGGACGGTTCGATGCAGACGATGTATCGGGCGAGGGCGATGCCACCGGGCTCGACTGCCGAGGGCGGCGTGAGTTCGAGGTCGATGCGCTGCCGCGCGCCGAGAGAGAGTGATTGCTCGGCCGCGATGGGTCCGTCATCGCTTGACTCGCGGACGATGAGCCGCGCGAACGCGGGTGCGGAATCGGAGAGGTCGATCCGCAGTCGGGCCGGCTCTCCCGCGCGGACCCATGTGCGGTCGAAAGCCGCGTCCATCCGGGTTTCACCATGGCCGGGGGCCGATTCGGGAAGCACGATGTGCGGACGAAGCCGGGCCGACCTTGCTTCAGGGGCAAGGGCGGCGAGGGTGAGCCCGTCGGTGTCGGCGGCATCGCTCAGCAATAGGAGGTGATTGGAGTCGTTGTGACTCGCGCGGCGCGTGCGAGCGATGGTGCCCGCGACAGCGGACGCGACCTTGGATTGCCTGCCCTCCGGCGCGAGCGACGCCGCCTGATTCAGCGGGATGCGCTCGGCGTGCTCGTCGATGGCGAGCAGGGAAACATTCGCTGAAGACTGGAGTGCTCGGAGCGAGGCGTCGTTCAGCCAGGCGCGCTTCAAGGATTCGAGGCGCGAGCATCCGGTGGCGTCGGCGATGCTCATGGAGCGCGATCGGTCGATGAGGATGGTGACATCGGGCTTGTCGGGCGCGGCCGGGACGATCCACCGGCCCGGGCCGATGAGGAGCAAGGCCAGACCCGCGACGGCGAGCACGCGGAGCGCGAGCCGCGCGATGGCAGGCACGGAGGTATTTCGAAGCAGATCGCGGATGCCCAGGCCGACGATCATCAACGCGATCGACACGGTGATGAAGGGGTCGATCGGGGGGATGAAATCCCAGTCGGTCATCGCGGTGGAAGTCATGCACGCCCCCCGCTGCTCGCGTGGCGCTGCCGGAGCCAGCCCTCGGCGGAGAGGAAGCCGAGCGTTGCCACCAGAAGCCACGGCCACGTTTCGATCGGTCGTTTGCTGCCGAACTGCCTCGCGCCATCATCGTCAGCGCTCGTCGCGACGGGTGCAGCGCCGCTGAGCGAGCGCGATTCATCGACTGCCAGGCTCCGTAGGTCGCTTTCCGCGGGGTCGAGGTGGATGCCGGCGTTCGCGCCCCGTGAGGCCGTTCGCTCAGATTCGAGGAGTGCGTGGATCAGCGCCGGAAAGAGGGGAGAACGGAGCAGTTGCGAGCGGGATGGGTCGAGGTCGAGCGCGACAAGAAGTGTCGCGCCGCCGCCGACGGTTTGGCTCGCCACGACGGGGCCTTGGTCCGATTCGAGGAGAGCGGTGGCGCCGGGGGTCAGTTGGGTGCGGGTGGCGGCGGCGGCTTCGAGGCCGTCGCACGCCCTGAGTACGCTCGCGAGGAGCGGATTGTCCTCGAGAATCGCGGAGCCGGGCACCGCACGAAGATGCGGCGATCGGTCGGTTGAACCGTCCGGCTGCAAGGGCGTGAGGGGCCACAGCACGTTTTCGCGCGGCCTCGCCTCGGCGAGACCCGGGGCACCCGTGTTCGGGCCGACGAAGCGGAGCACGACTCCGCCGCGCTCGGCGAACGTGCGAAGGGCCTCGTGATGTGGTTCGGTGAGAGACACGCCTTCGGCGATCACGATGGTGTCGAATGCGTCGAGCGCGGAAGCGGCAGGTTCGCTCGCGTGGAGCATGGTCGGCGGCAGGCCCGAGGATGCGGTCAGCGCGGCGCGGATGAACCAATCTGTGCTGCCGCTTCTCGGCTCGGCCGAGTCGTTCATCACGAACGCGACGCGCGGCCAATCGGTGATGGCGATGGTTGCCGTCGCTTCATCGTCCCATTGGAACTCTTCCGGTGCGATGGAGGCCTCGACCCGGTTGTCGCCCGGTGCATCGAATCGAGCGTCGATGATCGCTTCGCGCTCGCTCCACGCCGGGGTATGCACGACCGACTCACCGATGGGGCGGCCGTCTCGGGTGAAACGGACGAGGATCGAGCGGGGATCGTCCGAGAAGTTTCGCACGGTCGCCGCGAGGGTGGTGGGCGTGCCGACGATGGGTCGCGCGGGCGTTGCCGTCATCGCGGCGAGGGCGACGTTCCCCGTGTGCTCTTCGCGCGACACCTTCTCGAAGCGAAGGTCCATGTCTGACGAGCGCATCGACGGGAGGCCACGCCATTGGGTTCTCTGCATGTCGGAAAGGACGACGATGACACGACGGCCCGTCGAGGGGTTATCTTTCAACAGGGATTCGGCGAGGGTCATTGCGCGGGGCGCGTCGCCGCGTTCGAGGGTTGGTCGCGCCGATTCAACCGCGGAGATCAGGTGCGGGATGTTCTCGGTGAGACGCGGGAGCAGGGGCTGCGGATCGGCGGAGATCAGAATGACGGCGGCGCGGCCGCGGTTTTCCTGGCATTCGGCGAGCATCGACCGCGCACGCTCCTTCGCCGCATCGAACAACACAACGCCCGACTCCGCGCGCCGCATCGAGGCGGAGGCGTCGAGAAGGATGACAAGGGAGGTCCCGGGGGCGATCGCACCGCCGGAGAGCGCGGGGCTTTCGATGAGCGGCCGGGCGAACGCCAGCGCGAGGAGCACGAGCGCGAGCGCGCGGAGTGTGAGGAGCGCC
>JAGVLZ010000172.1 GCA_020054055.1 Phycisphaerales bacterium | reverse complement strand
GGGCCGGACCGGTCGTGGGGCGGCGGCGCGAACCGCGAGTTCCAACGGACGAACCTGACCGCGGCGAAGGTGGGTCGCGCCTACGGCCCGTACCTCGATCCCGCGGGTCTTCAGGATCATCTGCGGCTCGATGGCCGCACCGGGATGTTCAAGCTCACCGACACCTGGAACCAACCGCTGCGGTTCTACAAGGGCTGGCCGACGAAGGACCGACTGGAACCCGGGACGCCGCCTAGAGACGGCGTCGATTTCACGCCGGTCGAGTTGCGCACGGCGGAGGGGGTCGAATATCAGGCCAACGACACGACGAACCAGAGGCCCAACCTGGAACTCGAACGCCCGATCTTCAGCGCGCGGTTCATGGTGCTTTCGGCGGGTCGGCCCATCTTCGAGGGGCGCGATGGTCCGATCCCGCTCTTCGGCGATCGGAATCGAGGCGGCGCGCCGCAGATGTCGGCGATCGACGACCTGCCCTCCATTCAGGACCTGTCTCTGCCCTTCGCGCCGGGCGTGCTGAACTTCGACCCGCGAGGCGGAGGCAGCGGCGACCTGCTGCTCGAAGACCTCAAGTCCAACCTGAGGTACCTCCCATGATGCACTCGCGTTCGACAAGGCGAGCCCTCGGAAGCCGCCGTGCTTTCACGATGATCGAACTGCTCGTGGTCATCACGATCATCGTGATCCTGCTGCTCCTCGTCGTGGGCGTCGGCTCGCGCGTGATCTCGGGGCAGAAGGTCAAGGCGACGCAGGGGCTTCTCAACACGCTCGACCGCGCGCTCGACGAGTACATGCAGCAGAACAACGGCGCGATCCCTCCCTATCGCCGGGACGATTACTTCGGCGTGCCCGGGCCGGATGTCGTTGGCAACAGCGTGTTCTACGGCGGGGTCTACCCCCCCACCACCGGCGTCGATCGTTATTATCTGCGCCCCGACGCGGCGGTCTTCCTCCGTCAAGCGATGGGGTTCGGCCTGGTGCAGAGCATCGTCTCGGGGATCGGGACCAGTTTCGTCCGCATCACGACCACGCCCGACGGCGCGACGGATGAATCATCACTGACTCCCGCGAGCAATTTTGACCGCGACAAGGATCCCACACCCTCCATCGTCGATTCCTGGGCCGAGCAGGACTGGCAGTCTCCCTGGCGCACGATCGAGGAGCCGGCGAACGCGTCGATCCCCGGCAGCCCGCGGACGCTCCAGCAACTGGTCTTCTATGTCCACCCGAAGAACGAGTTGGCGCAGGCACTCTACGGCAAGTGCGAGGCGGGGCGGCCGTACTTCATGTCCGCGGGGCCGGATCGGTTCTACGGCATCCCGTATGAGCAGCCTCAGATCGTGGCCCATCATGGGCTTCGTCCCGGCATGACGCTGGACGAGACATTCCAGCAAGCGATGCACAAGGCGCGCGAGGACAACATTTATTCGTACAAGGTCAACGCGGACTTCGCCGTGAACCCCGCTCTCCGTCTCCCCTGAAACTGTGAACGACATGAGCCACCGTCTTGACATTCCGTACCGAGCCGCGCGAGATCGCCGGGGATTCACCATCATCGAGTTGCTGGTGGTGATCTCGATCATCCTCATCGCGGTGGTGGCGATCCTGCCGGCGTTCGGGCGGCTGATCGAATCGAACAACTACGCATCTTCGATCAACGCGGTGACGGCGACGCTGGGGGCGGCGCGGACGCGGGCGGTGAAGTACAACCATCGCTCGGGGGTCGCCTTCCTGTGGAACGCGAAGGAAGAGCGGATGACGCTCATCATCGTCGAGCAGTCGGGCGCGTCGAGCGGATCACTGACGGATGGGGTTCCAACTCCTTGCAACCGGTGCGGCGTTCCACCTACCGCGGGCTTCGCGGAGGTCTTTGTTCAGGCCGCCGGAACCTCCCCCATCGAACTCCCGAGGGGGATGGGAGTCTTCGGGCTCTCGTCGGCGGTGGAGCTCATCTGCGCGGACACCCCGCTTACCGAATCTGGGGGCGTCACGACCTGGCGCTGGTATGGCGGTGATGTCATACATAGTGGAGGCGATGTCTGCGACCGCAGCGCGGACCTCTACACCTGGCTTTTCCCGCGGAATGATCCGCGCGTCTTCACGCTCAAGGACACGAACTCGAACGTCGGCGTCGACCCATGGCTGACGCTGCGAGGCTTGACGACAAGCCCGTTGATCACCGTCGAAGAGGCGACCACCGCCGTGCGGAACACGACGAGTTTCTTCATCGTCTTCGCCCCCGACGGATCGATCGCGACCTCGCGGCGATCGGCGAACTTGGAGGTCTTTGATGCGTTCCTCGAACTGGCGGATGCGCCGATCGATCCGACGGCCCCGGCGTCCCCGCCTTACGATGATGAGTTCCGGTTCGACCCGGAGAACACCGCCGGTCTGCCCCAGAATCGCCGTGCGGCGAACCCCGAGGTGGTGCTCCGCTCGGCTGACCAGTTGGCGGTGGTGGACCTCGCTCGGCTGGCCGACGGCGTGGGGTTCCCGCGTGCATGGCTGATCCGGCCGATGCAGTCTCGTGCACCGAAGCCGGTCGATCTGACGAGCGCTGGGTATTTCAACGACGAGCGTGCCCAGGCCGTGAGCCGATGGATTGATGTCAACGCCGAGATCCTGAGTTTCAATCGGTATTCGGGGAACGTGATCCGGAGGTCATCGCAATGAGGCAGTGCATCCGACATGCCGGCTCACGGGTTCGCCGCGGCTTCACGCTGATCGAGGTGCTGCTGGCGACATTCGTGATCGCGCTCGGCGTGCTCGGGTTGCTGGCGCTCTTTGCCGGGGCCGCGAAGCAGCAGCAGGTCTCATCGAACGAGACGGCGGCGGTGTTCGCCACGCGGAGCGCGGTGGGCGCGCTCGAAGCCGGCTTCGGAACGCTCCGGTTCCGCGCTGGAACACCGAACCCGTTCCCGATGGGAGTCTGGATCCCGCTGCCGATGAACCCCAATCCAGATCAACTGTATCTGATTGTCGACCCCACCGGCGAAGCGAACGGCGCGTACTTCCTGGTTCGGTCGTCGGGGACCGTGCCCCTGCGGCTGTACGAGAACCAGGTGTACGCCCAGAATCAGGCGTCGCCGGGAAGCGTTCCCGAACTTCCCAATCTGGTGCCGCAGGTTGGATTCACGAACGCAACCCCGACCGGGCTCTTTGACACACCCGGCGGACGGTGGACCTACACCCTCCTCGACCGCAAGATCGACCCGGATTCGATCGGGTTCCAGGTGCAGATCTCGACGCTGGGGCCGGACGTCGATGGCGATGGTGATCCCGATCGCGTACCGACCCTCCTGTCGTTTGGGCGTGCTCAGAGCGTTCAGTACGCGAGCGATCAGAACTCCGAGGGATCGGGGTTGTGGGTCGTGCCGTTGGAAGGCGACGCGTGCGAGGACCCGGTCGACGGGGGCGACCCGACCAATCCGAACGATTGCCTGCTCGCTCCCGCGCCCGAGGACCGTAGCTTCATCATCGTCAACGTGGAGCCGAACGAACTCGGTTTTCAGCCGGCACGCATCCAGGAAGTGCAGATCGGCGCCATCCAGAATGGCGGCGTCGCCGACCCGGAGAGCGCTCGCGTCGATTTCATCGACATCGTCCGCTACGAATGGCGCAACAGCCAGTTGATCTCGCTCAACGATCGGGTCCGGTACCGGTCGGACCCCGACGCGCCGCAAGGGCGGCGGGCCGACCAGTGCTATTCGGTTCTCTATCGGCGCACGCCGAACGGCCCGCAGGCGATGGTCGTCGCGTATCAGTTGGCGGCGCCCTCTTCGTCCGCGGTCTACATCCCGCCGGATGCGCCGGAGGATTCTCCCCGGCTGACCGGGGGGAACGTCGGCCCGATCCGCCGAGTCTCGCTCTACCTGTACCGCGACCAGGACGATCCTCAGCAGCAGTACTTCCGCGTCTCCAATGCGGACGACCTGTGGGCGATCGCGCCGGGCCAACTGCTGCTGCTCGCTCAGGGAGCCGCGCCGAACTCCCCCGGCTCGGACAAGGCGGTCAAGGTCATCCGGCAGGTGCGCGAGACGGCCGAGCAGGGGAATCAGTGGCGCGGCTACGTCGACCGCATGCCCCGCATCTACAACCAGCCCGCGGTCCCGGCCGGGACGGTGGGCGGCGTGCTTTTCCTGAACGTCTATGCCGTCGCCGACACCGTGGTGAGCCGTGCGGACCGCTCGACGTGGAAGTTGACACCGCTCATTGCTTCCGAGTTCCAGGTGGATGCGAACTGACATGAACACCAGCACGCCACATTCCGCGCCAGCACCCGCCGCGAGAGCCGGTCGCGCGTCGGGCTTCACCCTCGCCGAACTGATTGTCGCGGTGGGGGCGGTCGCGCTCCTCACGGTCGGGATCGGTCAGATCTTTTCGAGCGTCGGTCGGCTGGTCGGCGCGGGGAACGCCCTCGCGGAGACGGACCAGTTCGCGCGTGCGCTCGAGAACCAGATGCGGGACGATTTCGAGTCGTTGAGCCTGCTGCGCTCGCAAGAAACCTTCATGGTGATCCGCAATCGCCGGCTCGGCGACCTGAACAACAGCAACGCGCTCAACGGCCTCGAGAAGGCGACGTACCTGAACGCGGAGGACAAGGACGCCGACCGCCGCGACCAGATCGCTCCGTACTCGCTGGGCAGCCGGGCCGTCACAGTTCGGCTCGATGAGATCATGTTCATCGCGGCGACCACCGCCGATTCCGCAACGTCGCAGCGCATCCCGCCCGGCATGGTCTCGGCGGGCGCCGCGAACTATGTGAGGATCTACTACGGGCACGGCCTGCGTCCCCCGGTTGATACGCGGTTCAACCCGCTCCAGCCTCCATCAAATCGCACGGGCAATGTTCCGCCTCGGATGTGGTTCGGCGATGGCGACTTCGGCGATCGCGCTGGCGTGCCGAATCGGTACGCGCCCGGCGCGGCCGACGCGGTCTTCCAGCAGACGCAGGGGCGCAACGAGTTCGCGGGCGATTGGCTGCTTCTTCGCCAGCCGTTGTTTCTGGTCGGCGGGCTTGCGGCGGGCTATTCGCTCGGCGCTCCGGCGGGCGCTCAGCCGACGGAGTGGACGTATTCCCCGTTCATCCGCGGCCTCGAATGTGTCGAGCGCGTGTACGCGCCGTGGGGCATCGGCGTGCCGATGGATGATCTGAACAACGCGACGCCAAGCCCGAACGCCACCAGCGGACCCTACGCCCGTGTGCTGTACCACGGCCGGACGGACATCTGCTCGCAGGGGCGCGATGAGGTTCAGCGGTGGCTTGAAGGATTGGACGGTTCGCTGGTTCCTCAGGCGGAGTGGGCCGACGCCTCGGCCTTCACCGCGGGGCAGCTCGACGACGGCGTCGGCAAGTGGGACGCGACGATTCATGGCTTCCCTTCCGACCGGGTCGATGCCCCGCTGTGGCGGAGGCAGGACCAACCGGTGGGCGATGCGACTTTGCAGTTCAATCATCAGGCGCTCATCAGCGCCATCGCCGGGTGCCTCGCGCGCTTCCAGGCGGAGGATGATCCGCCGCTGGTCGAGCGGGCCGACGTGCTCACGACCGCGTCCGGGAACCCGATCGTGCTTCCGCCGCGCCCGCGCTTCCAGCAGTTGATGGACATGCACGCGGTGGTCGCCAGCCGCGTCAGCAACTTCGAGATCGCGTGGACCGATGGCAAGACCTGGTCGTACAACAACTCCTACGACCGCAACGAAGACGACGACCCGACCGATTCCAATAGTGACGGCGACTACGGGCTGTCGGACAACATCAATCGCGGCGATGTCATCTGGTTCGACATGGACTTCACGCGCTACGACAACCCCAACTCCTCCGCGCGCGACCTCCCCGGCGCGGACACGGACAACCGCTACAACACCCAAGCGCCGAATCCGCTGACCTTGCCCGAGGTCTTTCCCGGCGAGCGCCTGGTGTTGCTCCAGACCGGTTTCGGCTACCCAAATCGGTACGACATTCGCCGCGAGAGCACGACCGGCGCGGACCTCAACGACGCCGCCGAGTACCTCGCGATCTTCCCATTCAGAAAAGTCAACAACGCGGGCGGCTTCGCCGAGCCTTATCCCAAACCCACGCGCATCCGCGTCCGCATGACCGTTCACGATGCGCAGTTCCGTCTCCCGGGGGGAAGGCAGTACGAGTTCGAGTTCTCTGTTCCGTTGCAGCAGTAGTGCGCTCGGGGGCCATGTGTCCCCCGGCGATGGTTCAAGGCTGGAGGTTTCCCCATGAAAGCGCTCGCACATTTTGTTCGGAGGAAAGGGCCCCGCGGCCGCCGCGGAACCGTCCTGATCCTCGCGCTGGGGGTGCTGGCGATCCTGTCGATCGCGGCCCTGTCGTACGTCACCGTGGTCCGCCTCGAGCGGTCCAACGTCGCCGTCGCCGTGCGCGGCGCGGACTACAAGGCCAAGGTCGACCAGGTGGTGGATCATGTCGGCGACCTGCTCACGGCCGACCTCTTTGGGAACAAGATCGTCACCCAGGACGTCCAGTTCGAGATCACCGGAACGACCACGCGCATCTGGCCCGGCCGGTTCGAGGACGGCGACTACCGCGATGCGCTGACCTTTGAGATGAGCACGTTTAACTCGTCGAACGTTCCGGCGATTCCATCGCCCACTTCGATTCTGCAGGTCTCCCTCGGCCAGCGCGCCCTCCCCGACGACGCCTTCCTCGCGGCAATCGAGCCGAAGTGGGATCGAATGAACCTGCCGAACAGCCTGCTCAACACAACAACTTGGCCGCAGATCACGAATCTGCGCAGCGCGTACACCTATGACGAGAATGGGACGCCGGGGAACCCGAGCGACGACCGCTGGGTCCGCGGCGATGGGCGCTTCGCCGACCTCGCCTCGTGGTTCTACGCGACGACGGCGTTCGGCTACGCCGATCCGTTGAAGAGCCTCGTCGATTGGAACGATTCCCGCGTTCGGCAGATCGGCCCCGACGCGGGCATCGCCGACAATAACTCCAATGAGTTCGGCATCACGCAGCCCGGGGCCGACACCGATTTCTTCGGCTTCCAGATGAACCGCATGTCGGGGTCGAACCCCGTGACGCTCGGCCCGCCGCGGCCGAGCGATGAGCGCCAATGGGTCGATACCGATGGCGACCTCCGCCCCGATGCGCGCTGGACCGTCCTCGATCAACTCAACATCGTTGGCGGGCTGACGTGGGTCGTCGCGGCGCGGATCGTCGATGCGTCGGCGTTGGTGAATGTGAATGCCGCGATCGAGTTCGGCGGCGTGGGCCCCTATGTAGATATCACGCGGCTTGGCGATGGGCGGACACCGGCCGATATCGACCTGCCCAGGCTGCTCGAGTCGATGAACCGCCCCACGGCGGGGCAACCCTACGCGAACGCGGTGCAGACGGATCGCTTGTTCTGGCAAATCAACGCTGCTTACGACGCGCACCTGCGTAACGCTCTCGGGATGCAGGCCGTCGTCGATGATTCGATTCTCAACGGCAACACCACGCTTACCAACCTCGCCCCTTGGATGCCGAGCGCGCCCACGACGCGCGCCCAGCGCACGGAGTTCTGGAACCTCTTCGGCCAGAACGCCCTCCGACCCAGCGTCGTCGGTCGCCGGGGCGGAGGCTACCCGGTGCGCGAACTCATGGACCTCGCCGCGTTCCACGCCACGAACAACGCCGGCATTGTCTCGCGCGTCGAGCAGGCCTTCGACGGCACGGAAGCCCTGGGATATCTGCCCAACGACACGGCGATTATCTACGGCCCGATGCGCTCGAAGGAGAACGCGGCGTCGATCCGCCGGTGGATCCAGGACATGGAGGATTTCAACACGCGTGCCCTCCCCACCGCGATCCAGATCCACGACAGCGCCCGCCGGTTCCTGACTCCCACCAGCGGCGTGGGCAAGCAAAGCCCCGTCCCCGCGCTGAACCCGGCGCTCAGGACTCAACTCTCGGTCGAGAAGGTGAATGTCAGCAAGGCCCAGTCGGCCGAGGACACGCGGAACGCGTTCCAGGCGCTGGTGTGGGCGCTGGCGCCGCTGGCGACGGACCAGCCGTTGAATGAAACGGCGCGCGTGGCGTTGAGTGGCACGGCTGGCGGCAATGGGTATGCGGTGCAGTCGGAGAACGCGCACTATGGCGGGTACTCGGGTGCGGAATCCGCGCCGAACTACCGATCGCTCGCGCGGCATCTGTATAACCCTGGGAACCTCGGTATCCCCAACCCACTCGCGAGTTTCGCCGTCATCACCTCCGCCTCGATGGCGGCAAACCTGGCCGACGCGATTGACACGGACATTCCCGCGGGCGGGACCACCGCTCGGGTCACGCCGACCACGGTATCGCTTTACAACACTCCGACCCCGCCCTTGACCGGCGTGTTCGGCTCGATCCCGCTCGGCACTCGATTGGCGCAGGGTGATATTCCTTCAGCCTCGCTTCCCTGGATCGACACCACGGGCGCCGCTCCGCTCGCCAATCCGTATTTGGTGGTCGGCCTCGACCGCCAACCATTCCTGCGCGAGGTCACGACGATCACCGTGTTCAGCGACTACAACGGGGATCGCGTGGGGATTTCCACCGACTATTCAACGGGAACGACTCCGAATGAAGCGCTGGGATCGGCCTTCATCGCCGTGCTCACCAACCCCTGGTCGACGCCGATCCAAGTCGGCACGGACTGGCACGTCGTTATCCCCGAGACGGTCGACGAATCGGTTGTTGGCGGGGTGCAATCAATTGACGACCTCGGCACCCCGATCCAGCCGTTGCGGATGACGCTCCCCGCCTCCACGATTCCGGCTGGGTCATCCAAGGTCTTTGTGTGGGTTCTTGAGCCCGACACGGTGACGCCCGATGCCTGGACGTCAATTGCTCCGACGATCCGAGACACGACGTCCTATGGCGGCAACATCCAAATCGTTTTGAATGCTTCCATCAGCCCGCTGCCAAACCTGACGACCAACCGCATTCCTTTCCTCGATCTTTGCCTGACACCCCAACCCCGCGGCGCGTTGCTGACCTACACCCGGCTGCCGGGCGATGCCAACAATCCCGATCTCGTTGTGGACCGCCTGCGGCCTCGCCGGTTGCCGACTCCAGAAAACTTCCCGGTCATCGAGAGCGTCCCCTACCAGTTCGGTCCCTCGCTTGGCTCTCCCGTGCCGGACAATCTGGTTGCGGCGGGGTTCCAGGGGGGGTTCGATCAGTCCTGGTTCGAGAGCCCGAATGGCCTTAATTATCCCTTGGGTTCCATGACGGCTG
The DNA here is from genome assembly GCA_020054055.1 of Phycisphaerales bacterium. Lineage (GTDB taxonomy): Bacteria > Planctomycetota > Phycisphaerae > Phycisphaerales > UBA1924 > JAEUIV01. The sequence continues at coordinate 2,365 of JAGVLZ010000172.1, read as the reverse complement.
ACTCCCGAATGACCAGTAGCCCGGCCCAGATCACGGGGCGTCTCATGACAACCTCCACGCTTTCTCGGCCAGTTGTGCAGCCGATCGTTGGCGGCTCGACCGTTCGCGGTTTTTCAGCCGTTGTCATCGAAGATCGCGACAAGAACCTCGTAAAGGTGCGACGCGATGCGCTCGCGTGGCTGCATCCGCCGGTGGCAGCGCCGATACCCGACACTATGGAATCGAATCTGGTTCGTGACAATCCCGACCTGATCGTCTCTCCTTCGGCGACCATCGCACCGACCGGATTCCCCGCGAATCATGTCACATTTGCCGACCTGCCGACCACCCCCGCCGACGCCGCGAACCCGTACGGCGTGGGCGGCGTCGATCTCCCGCAGTTCCAACTCTTCGTTCCGAACAGCCCCTTGATCGCGTCGAGCGACATGCTCCGCCTTTCCACCTACGCCCACACATGCCGGGATTGCGGCAATGCCGCTCTCGCCCGAGACCTCACGCGCTGGCGGACGGTCAGCGAGAAACTCGGCCAATCACTCAACTACTACTACGGCGACACCGTGACCCGCGTGCCGAACTCCTATGTCGGAGTGCTGGACCCCACACGCTACGTTCCAGACAGCGATCTGGCGTCGTACCAGAACGTTCCAAGCACGCTGAAACTCCCGCTCGCGCTCCGCGTTCCCGATTGTTTCGAGGCGTGCCCGGTCACGACTTCGCTGGTTCAGGGACGCATCAATCTCAATACCGCACCCCTCGACGTGATCGGAGCGCTCCCGCTCGTGAGCCCGCAAGGCAATATTGACGATCCGGTGACTTTGAGCACGGCGCTCGGTCCAAACACTCTTCGTCGTGACGCGATCGAAGCCTATCGTCAGGCCGATCGGACGATTGCACTGACCGACGCCTTGTTCAATCCGATGGGCCTCCCGGACGGAATGCGGCCGGGTGTTTCGACCAACTCCACGACCGGTGGATTTGCCACCTCCGCGGAACTGGCGGTCCTCGGGTATTGGGAACGGGGGCCGGGCGGGCAGATGACCGGCCGCCCGACCCTGACCCAGCCTGGTACGTTCCTCCAACTCGGCGCGGACGGCGTGCGGAATGACTTCTCGCCCTTGCAACTCGACGAGTATGTCATGGCGGAGTCGGGCTACGGCGCGCAGCCGCACGTCAACCCCATCGACGACCCCGAGGAACGCCTCGCCCTGTATCGCGCCGTCAGCAACATCGCCACGGCCCGCAGCGACGTCTACATCGCGTGGTTCGTCATCCGCGGCTACGACCCGCAGACGATCGAGCAGATCAACATGGGGACAACTATCCCCAACGAGGAGGATGTCATCCGCGAGATGGATGACGCAATGAATACTTTTGTGCCTGTCCACGAATCGCGCTGGCTCGTCGTCTTCGACCGGTCGCAGACCGAATCGGGCGATCCGCTGGATCAGCCGACCGAGCGGCCGCGGGTGTTGATGAAGGTGCAGTTGCCTTCGGCGAAGCCCTGAGTGCCCATCACTCTGATCGTGTTGCGATCGGCGCTGGTTCGGGGGTCAACGACGGCGCATCGACCGCGCCCCCTGCACGGTACCGCTGAAAATGCTCGCTCGGGCTGCTCGTCACCGTCCACGGCATCGCGCCGAACGCGCGCGGGATGAACTTGACGATGTCCGACGCCGCGTGGAAGGGCCCGGCCACCGCCTCCCAGAACTGAGGCCCGCCGGGAGACGCAAGGTCGAGCGCCGAATCCGCGTCGGGATGCACGCCCTTCGCGCGGGGAGTGCTCTGGTAGTTCGGCTGCGAGCGCGTGTACGTCGGCTGGTGCCGCGTGCCATCGACGGGCACGACGATCGTCGTCGCTTCCCAGTGATCGCGCGTCCCGGCGATGAGCGATGGGCCGCCGGCCGGGGCGTGTGCTTCAATCCTCGTGAAGGCGGGGACCGGCTCGCCGCCGATGGAGAGGCGGTTCTGGTTCACGCTCGCGCACCCCTGCCCGAGCCAGAGGGTGAGCGTGGAGAGCGCGGTGAGCGCAAGGATGCGCGACGGGGGGATCAGCCGAAGGTGTGCCGCGTTCATCATGGAATCATGGTAACTCGGGGGGCCGGGGGGCGGCGGGAGCGGGAGGGCGGCCGTCGAGCCCCATCTGCCAGAGGGTTCGGGGCACATGAAGCCCGAGCAGATGGAATCGCAACATCATGAGGGCGAGTTTCGCGGCGCGGTCGCGGATGTCGTTTCGCGTGCCGGTGATGAGGAAGCGGCGAATCTCTACAGAGCCCGGAGCGCCAACTCCGGGTCCGCTCGCCCGCGCGATGAACATCGTCCCCACCGGCTTGGCCTCGCGGCCGCCGCTCGGACCGGCGATGCCGGT
>JAGVLZ010000245.1 GCA_020054055.1 Phycisphaerales bacterium | reverse complement strand
GTCGACCTTGACCAGCGCGGGGGGTGGCCCGCCTCCGGGTTGCGCGAGGGCGGTGGCCGGGAGGAGGGCGAGGGTGGCAAGTGCCGCGAACAATCGGTTCGACGTTCTCACGCTCGCACCTCCGCGCCGATGGGGGGCGCTGATTCGCCGGTCCGGTTTTCAATGTTGGTCAGGTTGCCGATGAGTCGTTCGAGTTCGGACTCGATGCGCTCGACATCGTCCGCGCTCAGCCCCGCGAGGAACCCCTCGGCGAAAAGACGGGCCTGGTCCTTGGTGCGCTCGTGGACCTCGCGGCCGCGGTCGGTGAGGCGGATATAGGTCGCGCGGCCGGTGCCGGGCTTGGTGAAGCGTTCGAGCAGGCCGTCCTCTTCCATGCAGGCGACCATGCGGCTGACGTTCTGCACGCTGAGGAGCGCATCGTTCGAGAGGTCGCTGAGCATGGGCGGCTCGGAGCGGTTGGCGACGGCGCCGAGCATGAGCCATCGCGAGGAGGTGAGGCCGAGGTGGGCAACGAGGCGGTCGCCGATGCGCATCATCATGTTGTGGATGATGAAGAGGCGCTGGGCGAGGGGGGCCTCTTTCCATCGCCGCGGGCCGCTGGAGCAGGGGCCGACGCAGGCGCAGGCGCCGGGGAACCGGAGGGGCTGGGGTTCGGCGGGTTCGGGCATGGGGTCCATGGTAGGACCCTGACTGATGCCGAATCAACTTGTTGAATAAACGGCTTTGCGCGACGGCGGTCGGCCCGTCTACTGACGGGCGACTATCGCTCAAGTCACTGAGGATCCAGTTCCTGCGCCTTCTGCAGGTACGCCGCCGCCTTGCCCGCGGTCTCTGGGTAACTCGCGTGAACGGCGGCGATGGTTCTTGCCGCTTCGGCACGCACGATCGGTGCGTACTCTGATCGATTGACCACGCCATTCATCCCGATATCCATGCCGCCGTTCCACATCTCGGCAAGGTCTGGATTCCCTGCGCACTGGGCCGCCAAAGTCAAGTACTGACGCTGGAGCGCCACGTCGGCATCCTTGAACGGCGATGTCCTTGGACCACGCATTGGCGCCACCGCCATGGTCATCCCCCCCAGGGCGCATGTTCGGGACTCGCCCTGGAGTGATGCAGACCACGTCAAGTCGCCAGCCAGATCGGGCGTTGATCGAAACAATGCCACCGCCGCGCTCATACGGATGGCTCGTTCCGCGGAGCCGAATGCAACCTCGGGCGGCCTCCCCGTCGGTCTTATCTCGCCTGGCGCCGGTGTAAACTGCTCGACGCGGGTCCAGAGCGCGTCGAAGTGGCCCGCCTCCTTCGTCACGAGCGATCGCAGGTCGGCATGGGTCTGGAGCGATGCGCGGTTGAGGCTAGCCATGACTTTCAGCATCCGGGACGCTCGATCGAAGTCAGCGCCCCCGATGCATTGGATGAGCACATCCCCCATCCGGGCGCGTTGATCAGGCGGAGCGTAGGCGGCGGCGGGGTGGAGTCGCCACCAATGGGCTTCGTCGCACAGGTGATTGGCCACGAAGTCCACCTGCTCGGGGGCGAGCGGCAGATGTTGCCGAGGCAGACGAAGAGGACGCCGGTGGGCATGGGGGGATCGTAAGCCGCTTCAAGGTTTCGGCTCATTCGTTGAGCGGAGACAGGAGAAGGCTCGATGCGCAACAAGCAGATCGATCGAGACAATTGCGGTCGCACCTGCCCGATCACTCGAAGCCGATGTGCTCGCGGATGGCGTTGTATGCCGCGAGCAAGTCCACCGTTGCGTCAACAGTCTGGCCCTCGACAAGTGTGACCTTGGGAATTCCGGTTGCCGTAAGGTCCATTCCTTGCTCACACGCGCGAACAAGTGCGACCTGCACGCGTCCCGCTGCGAAGAAGCCGGGCGCGATGTAGTAATCCCCCGGTGGGAGTGAGAGCGGATCGGTGCGGAGTCGGCGACTGGTTTGAGGCCCGCCGAACGGCGCGGCCAATTCCGTGAAGAGAATCGAGCCGTCCGCCGCAACGAGCGTCAGGCCACCGACTAGTCTTGATTCTTGCGTTTGCCCCCAAGGTCCAAGGTTCGTCAGCGTCGCTCGGAACTGCGCTGTTGTCGCGAATGTGGGGAGAGTGATCTGACCGAGGTTCGTATTCGATTGTGTCTGCGAAGCGGGGACACGGATCGGGATTACTGAAAAGCCATGACGGAGAATGAAGAGTTGTGTTTCGGTCCCTTGGCGAACTCCGGCCAGCGTAAAGACGCCTACGGCATTCGTCCCTCCGAGGGCTGCTGAAAAATCTGCCTTCAGCAGCAGTTCTGGCATCGGCTCATTTTCCTGATTGACAATTGTTCCGGAAACTTGCACGGTAGGCCACGCAGTGATTGTAACAGAGCACTCAGTTTGGCCCGCAACCAAGGACACGCTCGTGTAGCTATCAAACCAGTATTGTTCGAAGAGGGTCTTCATTGAGCGAGTCAGGGTGAGCTGCTCAGAAAACGAGCCGAGCCGATCATCGCCGCCGCCAAAAACGTCTACCGTAATCTCCGAAGCGGATTGGGTAATGTCGCCTTGCAGTGTGGCGAGGCCTTGTGCGTTGGTCTTAGCCACCGGTCGGTCGCTCGGCTCCAAAAACATCACGGGCACATTCTCCAGCGGCTGTCCGGTCGAGGTCTGCACCGTGGCATTCACCGTGATGTGGCGCGTTGTCTGCGCGCAGGCACCCTGCGCCAAGAGCGAGGACGAGAGCGCGACAAACGCGGACAGCCCATGACCGATGATCGGATTTGATCTCATTGTCCAAGCCTCCATGATGATGGGAACGGTGTCGTGGGACCCGAAAGGAGTTCGCCGACCTTCTGCGAGATCGGCGCTGAGGTCGTCTCTCCGGGCAATCCGAAACGCGGAGAGTGAGTTGTGCCGGGAAAATCCATGCCCGCGACTCCGTTGGGATGACCTGCTGCCCCGTTCCAGTTGCGCTGGGAGTCCGCCGCGACAGTCAGGTCGCTGGTGATCGGGTTAAGCGGTGAATCGAACTCCGTGGGGTTGTTCGGGACAAGCGGCAACAGTGTAAGCACCGCCTCCCATGCAAGTCCCTGTGCTGGATCCTCGTCGATCCCTTGTCCCGCGGTCCCGACGACCGGGAACCATGGAATGCGTTTGTGGCTTGAAGGATAGGTGGCGGCGTCCATCGCAAGTTGAACCGCGCTGCCGGTTTCAAGATCAGACACACCGGATGGTTCTTCGTAACTCTCGGCCGTTCCGCCGGGGAAAAGCATGTCCTCCAGCTCCACGGGCAACAGCTTTTCATTTTCAATAACTACGAGCGCTGTGTACCCATTACTTGCTTTCTGCCCCGCCTCCCCCGGAGCCGTTAGTCCTGACACTGCGTTCGCCAACGGCGATCCCTTGAACGGCGAGCCAAGCGTGATCAATCTGCGGATCGATCCCGCGCCGAAGTTATCGGCATGAAGATATGGCCAACGCCCGTCCGTGTAAGCGGGCGATCGTAGGTTATGCGCATCCTCGACGTATCCTTCGCGGTCGATCAGTGCGGGCATCCCATCCGCAATATAGAAACGAGCCAACTGCCCGCCCATGCTGTGGCCGACTACATCGGCGCGCGTCGCCGCGTACCGCACGCCATGGAATCCCACATTTGGATTATGACCAGCATCGTTTGCAGCCCGGTATTCGCCGAGCGCCGTGTCGATCGCAAGTGCCAATATCGGATAGTTCTCGCTGTACCCCTTTGTGTTGGTTGCGCTGTAATCCACTTTGTAGATTCGCGTCGGGATCGGCATCGATGGCTCGTTCCACAGTACCGTGTCCCATGTCGCCGGGTTGCTCGTCACCCCATGCACCAGCACCACCGGCGGCCTCCTCAGCACGAACGATCGCCCACCGCGAAGCGTTTGCCCGTTCGGCAGCATCCCGCGGATCGACATCAGGCACTCTTCATCGGAGTTGTGGGAATCGCTCTCGGAATACCCGGTGTGCTGGGGGTCCAGATACGAATCGGGCGGCACATAGAAGGCTCGGCTATCTTCATCGAGTTCGATCGTCGGTTGCGCACTTGAATCGCCCGGCGTGGGGAGCATGGGAAGCGACATCGGATCGGCCGGGTGCATTGTGCCCGCCGCGCCGGCCCACGAGGCCAGATACCCCGGCGTGCCGGTTGAATCGACCCGCTTGGTCATTCGCACCTGCATCGGACGCACGAGCGGGTCGAGCAAGGTATTTGGAGGGTATATGTCAGTCGAACTGTGCCGGATCATGCAGATGCTGGTTCCATCGGTGATCGCGCCGCCAACTTTCCACCCCAAAGGGTTGGCGATCCCGTTGGACTCCAGGTCTTCATTGAGCAGCGCCGGGTTTCCGCTCGGATCCGTTGAGGCACCCCAGCCGCCCAGATCCAGAGTCTCAAGCGATTGGAGATAGCAGGAGACAGACCCGCCATACCACGACACTCCCGCTGGATCGACCGATCCCACATTGACATAGAGCCGTACGACAGCATCTTCAGGAATCGTGGAGTCTCGGTAGGGCTCCAGAAAGAGACGCCCCACCCAGTCGCGCGGATCGCCAGTGATGGCAAACGAACGTGGTGGGCCCGACGTGTATGGGGCGTCAGGGTCCGTCGAATGACATTCCGTGTACGGCAGCGCCACCGGATAGGCTGGCAGGGCGCGATAGAGTACGCCGTTGATACGGCGGGTCTTGACGTCGCTCAAGTTCCAGCGGGGCGGCGCCGCATTCGCCCAGAGCGGATCGTATTCGCCGTTCCCCTCGAGTTGATACCAGACACGGCCGGCAAATGCCGCATATGTGCAACTTTCATTTTCGTCGTAGGTGAACCAGACATAGTGTACGCCGATGCTCCACTGGTGGGTGGCTCCGCAGTAGTTGCCCCCGATCCAGATTGGGATCAGATCATCCTCGGAATCGCATTCCTCTATTTGTCCGTTCTCGCCTTCGGCGATGTCCGGGACTCCGTCCATATCGTCGTCATCGTCGTTTGACCAAGCGACGTATGCCTTGCGCCTCGCTGGCGGATAGTACTCCTCCCACCCTTCCGGCCAGACGAAAGCGCAGTTTAACGACACTTCCACGAGATACGGGTCCTCCGGTCCCAGCCCGCCGGGGTCAACATCATTGCATCCGGGCGAACAAGGCCGACAATCGTTCTCACACAGTTCACACTCGGTCACACAACCTTGCGGGTCACACAACGGACCGCACGGATTGCAGGCACACGAGTTCGGATTGCATGCGCACGGATTGTCGCCGCAACCATCGGCGCAAGGATTGACGCAGCACGGGTTGCACGCGCACTGGGCCGGGTTGCACTCGCACGAGTTCGGGTTGGTGCAGCACGCGCCGCCGCCGCAGCCTGAGCGGCACGGGTCGCACGCGCAGGGGTTCGGATTGTTGCACCCGCCGCCGCCATCGTCGCCGATCACGCCATTGAATCGACAAAAGATGTAGGGACAAGTGGGAACGTTGGTCCCCCCGCCGGGCGGCGGGCCGCCGCCGTTGCAGCCGTACCAGGGGCAGGGGTTCTGATTCGTGACGACCTCGACATCGTCGCCGAACGCGTCGGTGAGGTCGGGGGGGAAGCCGACC
>JAGVLZ010000124.1 GCA_020054055.1 Phycisphaerales bacterium | reverse complement strand
GCGCCGGGCATCGGCGAGCACGATGAGGCGATGGTCGCGGCGAACTCCGCGGGGTGCATCTCGTGCCACGGCCAGACCGACGAGCCCGACATGCACGAGAATGTGAAACTCGCGATCGGCTGCACCGATTGCCACGGCGGAGACGCATCGGTCATGAGCACGCTCAGCGCGCCGGGCAGGCCCGGCGAACCGGGCACGCCCATCACCGATGACGTGTACCTCGCGGCGTTGAACCGCGCGCACGTTCGGCCTCGCAACGCGCAGGCGTGGTACGGCTTGCCGACGGTTGCGTACGGCGATCACGCGCACGCCGATCCATCGAGGCTCCACGGCTCGCGCACCCCCGAGGCGAGCGGCACGCTCCTGCTGAAGGAATCGCCTGAGTTTGTGCGTTTTATCAATCCGGGCGACCTGCGCGTCGCCGACTGGGCCTGCGGGGCTTGCCATGCTCAGGAAGTCGCGGTGAACCGCCACGGGATGATGACGCACGGCTCGCAACTCTGGGCCGCGGCGCTCTACAACAATGGGTCGAACCCGAACAAGGTGGCGCGCTTCGGCGAGTCGTACTCGCCATTCGGACTGCCGCAGCGGTTGCAGGGATCGATCTCGAACTCGGAGTGGAACAAGGAGACCAAGTCGCTCGACGTTTCAGTGCGCATGCCCAGCGAGCAGGAGCGGAATCACATGCCGAACGAGGGCGTGGTGGCCGCGCTCGAGCCGCTGCCTGTTTGGAACATCTCGCAGCCGGGGAACATGCTGCGGATCTTCGAGCGCGGGACGCGGCTCCCTGTCCCCGGCGGGCCGACGTTGAATCCATCGCCCGCGGAGATCGGGAATCCGAACCCGCTGGCGGAGGGTGGGCGCCCGGACAAGGGGCTCTCGCCGCGCGGGCTTGGGACGCTGAACCGCACCGATCCGGTGTTCCTCGGATTGCAGAAGACGCGCCTGCTCGACCCGAACCTCTCGATGCCCGGCACTTGCGATCATCCCGGCGACTACCGGGCATCGGGCTGCACCGCGTGCCACACTCCATACGCGAATGATCGGGACCCGGCGCACTCCACGGCCGCACTCGCAACCGCCGGAAACAACGGCTTTTCGCGGACGATCGATCCGACGATCCCGAAGAAGGAGCCGGGGCATCCGATCAGGCATGTCCTGACGAGTGCGATCCCGACCAGCCAGTGCATCGTCTGTCACATCCATCCCGGCACGTCGTTCGCGAATCAGTACTTGGGAACGATCTGGTGGGACAACGAGAGCGACGGCGAGTTCATGTACCCGGCGCAACAGGCGAAGCCGACGGATGAGCAGCGGTGGGTGTCGCTGCGGAAGAACCCGGAGGAGTCGGCGGCGCGCGGGCTGTGGGGAAACCTCTACCCGGATGCGCGGAGCCACGCCGGTGAGACCGCGGGAGCGGACTTCCTGGAACGATCGGGCAAGCGACGAGACGGGTCGAGCACGCTCAACGACAAACTGAAGCACAACCAGTTCGCCGATTTCCACGGCCACGGCTGGCTCTTCCGCAAGGTCCACAAGAAGGACCGCAAGGGCAACATGCTCGACAGCGCGGGGAACACGATCGATCCATTCGATCCGGCGAAGTGGGACAAGGCGGTTCATCTGAACGATGTTCACATGGCCGGGGCGAACCCGATGCAGTGCGTCGATTGCCACTTCAAGCAGGATGTCCACGGCGATGGGAACCTCTATGGCGAGGTCCGCAACGCTGTGGAGATCACCTGCGTCGATTGCCACGGGTCGTACACGGACAAAGCAACGCTCTTCACCAGCGGCCCGGCGGCGCCGGACAACCCGCGCTCGCCATCGAAGCGCGGGACGGACCTTTCCAAGCAACGTGTCTTCGGCAAGCCGCGGTTCTATGAGGATGGTGGGCGGATCATGCAGCGCTCCGCGACCGATCCGAAGGTGGAGTGGGAAGTCGTGCAGACGATCGACACGATCAACCCGGATTCCGCCTGGGCGAGGGAGAATCCCGAGCCGGCGAGGGCCTCGCGCTACGCGAAGACGGTTCGTAAACGCAATGCCTCCGGGGACATCATCTGGGGTGACATGCCGGGGCGCGAGAGCGCCGATCACTCCGGCCTTGCGCACGGCGAAGGCGCGATGCAGTGCTACACCTGCCACACCTCGTGGATGACCTCCTGCTTCGGCTGCCACCTCTCGATGCGCGCGAACGAACGTACGCCGATGCTGCACAACGAGGGGACGTACACGCGCAACTTCACCTGCTACAACTTCCAGGTGCTCCGCGATGATGTCTTCATGCTCGGGCGCGATTCGAGCGTGAAGGGGGGAAAGATTGTTCCGGTGCGGTCGTCGTCGGCGGTGCTGGTCGGCAGCCAGAACGCCAATCGCGAATGGGTCTACAGCCAGCAGCAGACGGTGAGCGCGGAGGGATACAGCGGGCAGGCGTTCAACCCGCACTATCCGCACGCGGTCTCGGGGCGCGGCACCACGAAGACCTGCACCGATTGCCACGTCTCGAAACAGAACGACAACAACGCGTGGATGGCGCAGTTGCTGCTCCAGGGCACGAACATGGTCAACTTCGTCGGGCGCTACGCGTACATCGCGCAGGGGAATGATGGGCTCGAAGCGGTCGCGGTGACCGAGCGCGATGAGCCGCAGGCGGTGCTGGGATCGCGCCTGCACGAACTGGCGTACCCCGAGCGGTTCGCGGAGTTTGTGCAACGCGAAGGTCGCGTGCTGAAGGAGGCGTATCACCACTCGGGGGGCGATGCGCTGGAGGCGCTGTCGGGGGTGGAGGTCCTCGATGTCCAACTGCGCGGCGAGTACCTGTACGCGGCGCGCGGGCGCGCCGGGTTCCTGGCGTTCGATGTCGGCAACATCGACCACAAGGGATTCAGCGAGCGGATCGTGACGGCGCCGGTCTCGCCGCTGGGTCAGCGGCTGGGGTTCGACACGAAGAACTGCGTGGCCGTTGCATCGCCGGGCACGCTGGCGGTCGATCCGGCGCGCTCGCGTATGTCGAGCGATCCTTTTGAGCCGCGTGCGACGATCATGGACCCGCTCGAAGCGCACCATGTGAATCAGGAGCAGCCGGTGCATCCGATGTACGCGTACCTCTACATCGGCGATGCGGAGGAAGGATTGATCCTGACCAACGCCGCGACGCTGCTCGACGGCGATCCGACGAACAACTTCCTCGAGCGGGCGGAACTCGATGGCGGTGGAACGGCGTTCAATCCGGGTGGTGTGCTGACGGGGCTGACCTCATTGACGATCGCGGGGCACTACGCGTATGCAACCTCGCCCGCGGGTCTGGTGGTCATTGATATCGACGCGCCGACTTCGCCGCGGGTTGCGGCGGTGGTGGGGTCGGATGTGCTGGTGAACCCGCGGCACGCGGCGGTGCAGTTCCGGTATGCGTTTGTCACGGACGAGACAGGGCTGAAGGTCATCGACGTCACCGAGCCTGCTTCGCCGCGTGCGGCGGCGGGGGCGATGGTGCCGCTCGCGGATGCGCGGCGGCTGTATCT
>JAGVLZ010000002.1 GCA_020054055.1 Phycisphaerales bacterium | reverse complement strand
TCGCCACCGCGCCGATGCCCGCTCCCGCGCCGAGAGCCCCCGAGCCTCCGCCCGCGGCCGCGCTCATGCCGGAGGACACGGCGGTTTCCAGTTGGTTGAGCCCGGGACGAGCGATCCGAGTCCCGACCGGCTACGTCGTTCCGCTCGCCCTGCTGATCGTCGTGCTGGTTGTCGGGGCCTACGCCACGGGTTATCGCAGCCGTAAGTCAGAGGAACTGACCCAGAAATCGGACTCCGCGGCCCAGGAGATGGACGCGCTGGTTGATCCTCTGAATCAGCATGCCGCCGCGCCGCCGCCGACGAAGGCCGCGCCGAAACCCGCTGGCCAATCGACCAAGTCGCCCCCTCCCAAAGCCACAACTCCCCCAAAAACCTCCGAAGCCAAGGCCAATCCCGGCGTGCCCGGTCGTTCGGCCGGGGTGGTCATCGTCACGGGGCCGGGGGACGATCCCCGTCAGTCCGGCCTGAACTACCTGATCGCGGCGACCTTGCCCCTCGACGAGGCCGAAAAGGCGGCCGCATTCCTTGTTTCGAGGGGCCTTGAAATCGCGGTGGTTCCGGCGGATAATCGTTCCCTCCGGTGGGTGGTGGTGTTGCAGGGAACCGCGGCCAAGGACCTTTCGGGTCAGTCGGCCAAAACTCTCGAACAGCGTCTGCAAGTCCTCGGCCGGGAATACAAGCAGGTCCTCAAGGGGCCGACCGTTTTCAACGACCCCTGGTGGAAAAAGCACACGAAGTAGAAATCCAGCGCCATGACTACCTGGCTTCAGAGAAGCCGAGTCTGAGCGAGTCCGCGAGCGAAGGCTCGGATCGGACGACACAGAAGGAACCGACCATGAGCCTCGACCGATCACTCCGAACCTCCGGCGGCCTGACCCAGCATCGCAGCGTCCTCAAGCGCAACGAGCGCATCGAGAAACTCAAGGCCACCGCCAACTTCGACCCGGCAAAGAAGCCGGTCCTGGGGCTGGTGAAGACCTCGTCGCGCAAGATGGGGGCGTGATCGACGCGGGGTTCAGGAGGTTCAAGATTATCCTCCGCTCCCGCCACGGCCGACTGCGCTGGCCGTGGCACCCCCCGGGTGAAACCGTGGTGCCCCGGAAGTCCGCTACCCTTGCCTTGTGGACGTCACCCGCCTTATCTCCGAGCGAGCACTCGCCATCGAAGCCTCCGGAATTCGCGAGGTGTTCCGTCGCCGCGCGGACATGAAGGACCCGATCGACTTCTCGATCGGGCAGCCGGACTTTGTTGTGCCGGAAGTTATGAAGCGCGCCGCGGTCCGGGCGATCGAGGAGAACAAGCACGGCTACACGATGACGCAGGGGATCGCGCCCCTCATCAAGAAGATCGCCGGGCATCTGGAGCGCGACATCGGGTGGCCCGCCGCGCGCTGCGAATCGTCGATGATCGTGACCTCGGGGACTTCGGGGGCGCTGCATATCGCGATGCTGGCTTTGCTGAATCCGGGGGATGAGATCATCTTCGGCGATCCGTATTTCGTGGCGTATCCGCACATGGCGCGGCTGTGCGGGGCGAAGCCTGTGTTCTGCGATACATACCCTGATTTCCGCATGTCGGCGGAGCGCGTCGAGCGATTCATCACGCCGAGGACCAAGGCGCTCCTGCTTAACTCGCCGGGGAATCCGTCCGGGGCGGTGACGCCGGCGCGCGGGTGCGCGGAGTTGCTGGAGTTGTGCAAGCGGAAGGGCGTGCTGCTCATCTCGGATGAGATCTACGACGAGTTCTGTTATGCGGATGCGCTGGAGCCGACGGGACTGCCTGGCGGTCAGATGCGCTGTCCCAGCCCGTGCCGGGTGAAGGGGAGCGAGGATTCGATTCTTCTGATCCGCGGGTTCGGGAAGACGTATGGGTGTACGGGGTGGCGGATGGGGTACACGGTCGGGCCGCGGGCGCTGATCGAGCAGATGCTGAAGGTGCAGCAGTATTCGTTCGTGTGCGCGCCGACGCCGATGCAGTGGTCGTGCATGGAGGCGTTTGATATCGACATGCGGCCGCAGGTGGATGCATACGCGAAGAAGCGCGACCTGGTGATGAAAGCGCTGGAGCCGCTGACGGGGTTGCAGCGGCCGGGGGGGGCGTTCTATGCGTTCGTGCCGGTTCCGAAGAGGGCCGCGGCGAGTTCGCGCGAGTTCTTCGAGAAGGCGCTGACGAAGAATGTTTTGGTGGTGCCGGGCGGGGTGTTCTCGGAGCGGGACACGCACTTCAGACTGAGTTTTGCGACGAGCGATGCGATGCTGGAGCGGGGGCTTGTGGCGCTCGCGGGGTTGCTCGGAGAATGAGCGCGGGCGCCTATACTCCGAGCATGATTGTGCGCCAACCGCAGCCCGAACGGATCGTGCTCGATCCTGAGGTTTGCCACGGGAAGCCAGTTATCCGCGGCACCCGAGTTCTGGTGCAAGTGATTCTCGGATGCCTCGCGGGCGGTGATTCGGTGGGAGAGATCGCGCAGGAGTTTGGAATCGCACCGGACGACGTTCGCGCCGCGGCAACGTTCGCGGAACATGCCCGGCCGCACGTGTGATCGTCCCCGTTTCGTCGCGTTGGAGCAACGGAAGGCTGTTTAGGAACTCAATGCGCCGCCCGCCCAGCGATCAGACGGAGAAAACAAGAGGGCTAATTCGTTATTCCTTCCGGGGGTTACGCTCGAAGACTCGCTAGACCCCCGGCTACGAACTACCAGCCTTGCAGGCTGCGAGGCAATCACTCCGGCAGAAGGAGATCGTCTTCCTCTTCACTGAAGAAGCGGAGGTGGGTGTCCAGTGTGTTCTTTGTGACGCTGACGCCGTCGCGCGTTTCGTCGGCCCCTTCGCCCTCGCCACTCTCGCCGTATTCGTTGTGACGAAAGACGTTGGGATCGCTCTGATCGGCGATGGATCGTGTTGTCCAGAAGAGCGCATGACCATCGGTCCAGGCGAGACACTGGCCCAGGCCGTTCCACGCGGCGGACATCGTTCGGCCGTTTGCGTAGTCCGCTCGATCCCCGATGAAGACGCGGGCTCTGCTGCTTCGGTCTTGCTTCGGATCGTTGTCGTAGGAAAATGAGCAGTGCCACATCACCATCGCGATGTTCTGCGGGTTGATCTCGGTTTCGGGGCGGACCTCCTGCTCGGCAAGGCGGACGAGCACGGGGCGTCCCGCGGCGTCTCGGAATCGTGAGGGCTCATCCGTCGTCGCCGGGTTGATGAAGGACTCGGTGGGGGCATCGTTGTACTTCGCCAGGACGCTGAGGCCGAGGACGGCTTTTTCCTCCGGGTCGTCGCGCACCGGCGGCACGCCGCGGAAGTCGGTGGAATAGGCCTGCACGCCGACGGTGAGGTCGCGGAGGTTCGCGAGCGTCGCGGCGATGCGGGCGGAGAGGCGCGCCCGCCCCAACGCCGGGAGGAGAAGCGCGATCAGAACGCCGATTATGGCGACGACAACCAGCAGTTCGATGAGGGTGAAGGCACCGATCGGTCGGCGCTTGTCTGGCGCGTTTGTGACACTCATTGGTATATGCAACATGATTGCATCATTGCGATCAATCGACGATCCGTCAAGCGTTTCGCGGCCCCAAGGGCGTTACACTTGCGATCGGAATCGCGAATATCCGGGGGCGGGTGTCGTACGAACAATCGGATATCATCGGCAGTGGCCGCAGAATCTTCGGCAATGGAGCACTTTCAATGGCAATCCGCATCGGAATCAACGGCTTCGGCCGAATCGGTCGTCTGGTCTGCCGCATCGCGTCGGAAAACCCGGGGCTGGAGATCGTCGCGGTCAATGACCTCGTCCCTGCCGACAACCTCGCGTACCTCCTGAAGTACGACACGATGCATGGGCGCTTCCGCGTCGGCGGGAAGGACGCGGAGGTCTCCGCGACCGAAACCTCGTTCACCGTCAACGGCAAGACCACCAAGACCATGGCCGAGAGGGACCCCGTCAAACTGCCGTGGAAAGACCTCGGCGTTCACTACGTCCTCGAATCCACCGGCCTCTTCACCGAGTTCGAGAAGGCGAACCTGCACGTTCAGGCGGGGGCCAAGCGCGTCGTGATCTCCGCGCCGACCAAGAGCGAGCCGGCGCAGGTGCCCACGCTCTGCATGGGGGTGAACCATGAGACGTTCGACGGCTCCAAGCACGCCGTCGTCTCGAACGCTTCATGCACCACCAACTGCCTGGCGCCGATTGCCAAGGTGATCCAGGACAACTTCGGCCTTGAAGAAGGGCTCATGACGACGATCCACGCGGCGACGGCGACGCAGCCCACGCAGGACGGGCCATCGAAAAAGGACTGGCGCGGCGGGCGCAACGCCTATCAGAACATCATCCCCGCCAGCACCGGGGCCGCGAAAGCCGTGAGCCTCTGCATCCCCGAACTCAAGGGCAAACTGACGGGCATGGCCTTCCGCGTCCCCACGGCCGACGTCTCGGCGGTGGACCTCACCTTCCGAACCGGCAAAGACACGAGCATCGCGGAGATCGGCGCGGCGATGAAGGCCGCTGCCGCCGGTTCGATGAAGGGGGTGCTCGGTTACACCGAAGAGGAAGTCGTGTCGAGCGATTTCATCGGCGACCGCCGATCGAGCATCTACGACGCCAAGGCCGCGATCGAACTGAACAAGCGGTTCTTCAAGGTCGTGTCGTGGTACGACAACGAGGCGGGGTACGCCGCGCGGTGCGTGGACCTGATCCAGTACATCGCGGGGAAGGACGGGGTGAGGTGATTATTGCGGGATCGGTCGAGCACAAGCCCATGTCATTACAGGGATTGTGTGATTATGACGTGCGGGAGCGGCACTCGCTACGCGTGGGCAGCGCGCGAGTTCACTCCATAATTTGTTTGAGTTATTCAAAATAATCGGAGATTTTACTTGCCACCCCCCCCCCCCATGATGTATGTTTCGGTCAGAAAGGAGATTTGCTCGTGAAGAACCGCATTCTACCTGCCTTCGCCGTCATCGCCGGGGGTCTCCTCGGAGCGGTGACGATGTCACCCACATCCTTCGGCTTTGATATTCCGTTCCCATGGTGGTTGTTTAATTTTTGTTCGGCCGATATCGATGGCGTAACCTACACATGGGTGTGTACGAACAAACAAACGTGCGATGCCTTTAGCCAAAGTGGCCATGTTGTTCTGTTGTGCATCGACAACTAGCGATCCGGGCCGAACTCGGCGACTCGTCTTTCGAGGTGCGGATGAATCAGAGGCGGGCGAGAGTCTGGATCGCTGTTGCTCTTGCTGCAGGTGCTGTCCTGTTTTGCGTGTTCATGTTCAGGCCTTGGTGGGTGCCAACCACTGCGGCTCAGCGGTCAAGCCCCCTTCCTGAACCGAAGGGTCAGTCCGCTCTTGAGGCGTCGCGCCCCTCGGTGGTTCCCGCGTCGGATTTGGCGCTCGTGTGCGAACGGTTCGCTGAATCGGTTCGATCCTCCGTCGCCACTTTGGAAGGAGAGGATCGGCTTGACGACCCCAGGATCGATGAGTTGGTCGCGCTGGCGCGTCGTTGGATCAGACTTCACATTCAGGCGGACTTCGAGGCGTACCGGGGGTATGTCGCCGACTTGACGGGGCGGGATCCCGCGTCCGCCGGGTATGAGTTCACTCCCCGCAGCGCCGAGGATCTGGAAGTTTCTCTTCAACGGTTCAGGGTTCTCGCCTTGGACGAAGCGAGCGTCGAGATTCGTGTTCGCTACAAAGACGGTCGCATGATACCGATGCCGCGTGGTGGTGTGCGGGGCGCACGGACGGACTTGAAGGGAAAATACTCCAAGACGGGGGACGAACCGCTGCTGGGATCCCTTGCCGTCGTTGATGCGTATGAGGTTCGGGTGCCTGTTGAGGCACTCCTCCATGGTGAGGAGCAGCGTCGGGTATTTCTCAGCCTGGTTTGTGTATGGACTCCCTCTGACCCGCGTTGGCTTCCGTGGCAGGTCGCGGTCGAGGACCCGAGCGCTTCGTCGCGGGCCTCCCCCGTCCCTTGGCTTTAGGAAAGGAGCGAACGCGACCGTGAAGTCGGCATGGAACGATGAACGGCCCGCCGCGGCTCGGAGCGCGTTCACGCTCGTCGAACTGTTGGTGGTGATCGCGGTGATCGCGGTTCTGCTCGGGCTCAGCGCTCCGGGACTCCTCGGGGCTCGACAGTCCGCCGGCGCTGCGGTTGCGCTGTCGAATCTTCGGGGGATCGGCGTTGTGGTCGAACTTTATACGACGCGCTATGACGGCGTGTATCCGTATCACGGGGCCGACACAAGCGTGTGGTTTCTCGTCTCTCCGCCGCCCGAGCCTCCTGTGCTCCTTGCTCATGTTGGCAATGTATGGGCGCTCTCGTCCTTGTGGCCCGCCAAGATGCATGAAGTCGCGCCGTGGCGCGAGCATTTTCGGTCCTGGCTGAACGTGGGCTATGAGAGCCCCGAGGGAACCTCTTGGGGTGGTTGGTCGAACGTTTCCTATTCCTACTCATGCTCCTTCTTCGCCTCGCCCGACACCTGGAGCGCCGGAGAGCCCGGCCCCGCGGAAGAACTCATCGAGCCCATCCGCAACGTGAGTGTTTCGTATCCATCCTCGAAGGTGCTCATGTTCGACAAGGATCGGGCGTACCTTGGTGCGGCGAACCGTGCTCTCTTCAAGCGTGGGGTGCTGATGGCGGACGGGTCGGCGTCGGGGCGCTTGGACTCGGAGGCCACTGCTCCCGTCCAGAACCGCATCGATACATATCCGCCGAGGATATATTCGGACACCCCGCTCGGCGTGCGCGGACGCGATTTCCGATAGCCCGGCATATTGTTTTTCGTCGGCGTACCGCCTCTCGGACATGATCGTGTCGTAGTATGACAACGAGGCGGGGTACGCCGCGCGGTGCGTGGACCTGATCCAGTATATCGCGAGCAAAGATGGGGTGGGATGACCCTGGTTCGGCTGGCGTGGATCAACCAAATCCGGTCTCCGGCGGCGCATAACCCATTTTCACACAGGGGTTTTCGGGCGTTCGAGAGAGATTGAAGCGCATTTGACTTGATGCGTTGGAACTGCCTCGGCGCTCCCCGCGAAAGGACTGCTGGCCCCCCGAGAAACGGCGGCCCAGAAAGGACAGGCGATCGCTCGCCGGCCGGTTGTCCGCTGCTGCCTTTCCGCAGCGTTCGGCACATGAGCACACTCCGAAGCCAACCTTCGACTTCCTCCGGGTCCACTGCGTTGACAGGGGGGAGCGGTGGGTCTAGTTTGCCACTGGGCGCAGTGAGCGAAACACCTTCCCCATCGCGGCCGGGCTGGAACGGCGCTTCGCAGAGCGAAGAGTCGCGCCTTCCCCTGCCCGGTGACTCCGCCTCCGCGGCCTCGGCCGTCCCGGGAGCGGGTGGAAAAAGACAGTCCGGCGACACCGCCGAGATCGTCACCGGCAAGCCGACCAAAGCAGAAGAAAAATCCGGCGGCTCCAGCGGCGGGTCAATGATCGACAGCATCGTCGGCCGGCTCGTCGTCGAACAGGGGCTCGCGACGCGGGACGAGGTCGATGCCATCCGCAAGCGCAAGGCCGACGAGGCCAACCAGCGATCATTCGCCCAGGCGCTCGTCGAAGAGCGGCTCGTGACCGAGCGACAACTGGCACGCCTGCGGTCGATGGTCGAGCAGGAGCGTTCCGGCTCCACCATCCCCGGCTACAAGGTCCTGGAAAAACTCGGCGCGGGGGCGATGGCCACCGTCTTCAAGGCCAAGCAGTTGAGCCTCGACCGGATGGTCGCGATCAAGATCCTGCCGCGGAAGTTCTCGAGCAACCCGCAGTTCATCGAGCGTTTTTACGCCGAGGGACGGGCCGCGGCCCAGTTGAATCACCCCAACATCGTGCAGGCATTCGACGTCGGCCAGGCCGGCGAGTTCCACTACTTCGTGATGGAGTATGTGGAGGGGCAGACCGTCCACGACCTGATCGTCGCCAACAAGCGGTTCAACGAGCAGGAAGCGCTCGACATCGCCATCAGCGTCGCCGAGGCGCTGGACCACGCCCACCAGAAGGGTCTGATCCACCGCGATGTGAAGCCCAAGAACATCATGTTCACGCCGCAGGGTGTGGTGAAGGTCGCCGACCTGGGCCTTGCGCGCGCGATCGGCGACAAGGAAGCCGCCGAAGCGGAAGCCGGCAAGGCCTACGGCACGCCCTACTACATCTCGCCCGAGCAGATCCGTGGTGAGGTCAACATCGGGCCGCAGGCCGACATCTATTCGCTCGGCTCGACGGTCTATCACATGATCACGGGGAGCGTCCCATTCAATGGGAAGAACCCGGGCGAGGTGATGCAGAAGCACCTGAAGGCGCCGCTGATCCCGCCGGACCACGCGAACCCCAAGCTGAGCGCGGGGATCAGCGAGGTGGTCGAGCGGATGATGGCCAAGAGCCGCAAGGACCGGTACAAGAACTGCCAGGAGTTGCTGATCGACCTGCGCGCGGTACGGCGCCGCGAGCCCCCGCCGATCGCGCACAAAGAGGCGCCGGCGTCGGCGGTTCTGGAAGCGCTCAAGACGTCGGCGGCGCTCCCCGCGTCGATCCCGGAGGATCGTTCGCAGCCCGTGCGGACGCGGACGAACCCGATGATGATCTACATCGCGATCGGGGCGCTCTGCTACTCGTTCATCACGACGATCATCGTGCTGATGATGATGCTGTCGAGGTGATAACCCGCTTTGGAACCGCCGATTCGGCAATCCGTGCGGTTCGCCCCCGATCTCTACAATCCAACCGACCGATACGACCCGTTGGACGCACCCGTCCCTACAGGAGACCCCGCCATGGAACTGTACATCGACACCGCGAATCTGGATGAGATCAAGCAGGCCAACGACATGGGGGTGCTCGACGGCGTGACGACCAACCCGTCGCTCATCGCGAAGGAGAAGACCGACTACGGCAAGCGCCTCGCGCAGATCTGCGAGGTCGTCGAGGGGCCGGTCTCGGCGGAGGTGATCGCCATCGACTTCGACGGCATGATGAAAGAGGGGCGCGAGCGCGCCAAGATCGCCGACAACATCGTGGTGAAGTTGCCCTGCACGGTCGACGGCGTCAAGGCGTGCAAGGCGTTCACGGATGAGGGGGTCCGCACGAACCTGACGCTCTGCTTCCAGCCCTTGCAGGCGCTGCTCGTCGCCAAGGCCGGTGCGTTCCTGGTCAGCCCCTTCATCGGGCGCGTGGACGACATCGCGGAGGACGGCATGGACCTCATCCGGAAGATCCGCGCGATCTACGACAACTACGGCTACGAGACGAAGTTGCTCGCCGCGAGCATCCGGCATCCGAAGCACATCGTCGATTGCGCCCTGGCCGGCGCGGATGTCTGCACGGTGCCGTTCAACGTGATCCAGCAGATGATGAAGCACCCGCTGACGGATTCGGGGCTGGAGAAGTTTGTCGCGGATTACAAAAAGGCGTTTGGATAAGGCGGAAGGATCATTCAACCTCGAACAAGAACTCCACCTCCACCGGCGCGCCGAGCGGCAGGCTCGGGCATCCCAC
>JAGVLZ010000395.1 GCA_020054055.1 Phycisphaerales bacterium | reverse complement strand
GGTGCGCGGGCTCCCCGCGTCGCCGGTCCCGCGATCGGAGGTCGCCGTCAGGCGCGGCGGGTCGAGCGGCCACGCATGATTCCCGATCTCGCGGGGGTTCGTGCCGTTGTTGTTGTAGGCGAGGCGCTCCCTCTCCGCGTACCCCGCCGCGGTCCCGAGCGTGTCGGCGAAGAGCACCGTCTTCGCCTGGATCTGCAGCAGCGTCTGCTTGAGCGGGAAGTTCCGATACGCGCCGGCACGCAGCCGCGAGTTCCCGAGGAACTGGTGGTTGTATCCCCACGCGCAGTTGCCATCGTCGACGCGCTCCGCCGCCGCGGGGCAGGAGAAGACCGGGTTGTCGTAGTCCTGTCGGTCGTTGTTCTTGTCGGGGTTCGCGAAGGAGAACGAATCGACGTACCGCCCCAGCACCGGCAGATACCGCGCGCGGAACTTCAGGCCGTTGCCCACCTTGTAGAAGTTCGCGGGGTTTCCCATCCCGCCCGGCAGGTTCGGGAATCGCCCCGGCAGCATCACTTCCTTGTTGTCGATCGAGTACGAGTGCCACCCGCCCGCCAGTTGGCGCATGTTCGAGATGCCGACCATCTGCCATCCCGCCCGCCTCGCCCCCGACAGCGCGGGCAAAATAAGCCCGATCAGGATCGCGATGACCGCCACGACCACGAGCAACTCGATCAGCGTGAACCCGCTCTTCGTCCTTCCATTCATGGAAACCTCCGTGGACTGCGTGCCCTCATGACAGGATACGCTCCCAACGCTCGGGATGAGCACCGCGAATCCCGAAGTGGCGCCGCGAATCCCGTCGCTACCGCATAATCACCCCATGAGCCGCGTCGCCATCACACTCCTCGCGCTCTGCCTCCTCCTTTTCATCACCCTCGCCATCCCCGGCGTAACCCCCTGGTACCTCGGTCCCGCCGCCGCCCTCGAAACTCTCCTCACCGCTGCGCCCTTCGCGCTCGCGTATCTCCTCGCCGCGTGGGGACTCGGTGCGACGAGTGTTCGCGAGACGGACGGGGCACGGGCCCTCCAACTCCCCGTCGGCCTCGCACTCATGCTCACCCTCTCCCACCTCATGGGAATCGCAGGCCTCCTCCGCACCGGCACCACGGGCCTCATCCTCGCCTGGCTCCCGATCACCATCGGCATCATCCTCCTCGCAACGAGCCCCGCGCGCACGCAAGGGTCGAAGTCCAAATCAACCCCCACCTCCGCGATCCCTTCGTACCTCATCCTCGCCGCCGCGCCCGCCATCGCCGCGCTCCTCCTCGCCGCGTGCGCCCCGCCGGGAACACTCTGGACCAGCGAGGCCCGCGGCTTCGACGCCCTCTCCTATCACCTCCAACTCCCGCACGAATGGCTGGCGCAAGGCCGCATCCACCCCCTCGAACACAACGCCTACTCCTGGCTGCCCTCGTACATGGAGGCCGCGTACACCCACCTCGGCGCGATGACCTCCTTCATCGCAACCGACCCCTTCACCCAGTCCGGCGGCCCCGCGACGATCGCCTCGCAGTTGCTGCACGCCTTCATCGCGCTCGCCGCGGCAGCATCCATCGCCTCCGTCGTCTCCACAATCCTTCACAAGCACACCGACCAACCCGATCAGCGCCGCTTCGCCTCCGCCCTCGCCGCCCTTCTGTTCCTCACCACCCCATGGGTCATCGTCACCGGCAGCCTCGCCTACAACGAAATGCCCGTCTGCCTCTTCCTCGCAGCCGCGCTCATCGTCTGTGAATCAACCTCCCTCACCCCCGCACGCCGCGGCGCGCTCATCGGCCTCTTCGTCGGCGCAGCCTGCTGCGCGAAGCCCACCGCGCTCTTCATGGTCGGCGTCCCCGTCGGCGTGTTGCTCCTCATCCGCACGCCGCGGGGCGAGTGGGTCCGAACGTTCTCGGCCGCCGCGGCTGCCGGCATGCTGATGCTCTCGCCCTGGCTCACGCGCAACGCCATCGCCTCGGGCAACCCCGTTTTCCCCTATCTGGTCTCGGTCTTCGGTGACGGGCACTGGAATGCGATCGAGGTGGCGCGGTGGAAGGTGGGGCATCATGAGTCGGCATCCCTTTCGACGCGGTTCCTGCTTCTCTTCTCCAATCGCGGATACGGGCACGAACTGTGGGGCCCAATCGCCGCGGTGGGAGGATCGACCGCGCTGCTCCTCCTGCTGATCCGACGCGCTCACAAAGCAGCGTTCGCCGTGCTGCTCCTCCTCGCGGTGCAGGTTTCGCTGTGGCTCGGCATCGGTCACCTGCAATCCCGCTTTCTCCTGCCGACCCTCATTGCGCTTGTCTTCCCCATCGCCTTCGCCGTTTTCCTTGCACTCCCGCGCCGGCCGCGATCGACGATGCTCCTCATCGGCCTGGCGACCACCGCCGCCGCGTGCGCCCCGCCGCTCATCATGCTCCGTGAAACCCGCCGCGCCCCGGGGGCACTCGTCGTCGCGGGGATTCCATTCATGACGAGCGAGAGCCTCCGCGACGTGCATCCCGAGGGCGTGGACGCCCGCACGCAACTCGAATCCGACCTCGCACCTCAGCAATACATCAACCTCGGCCTCGCCGGCCCCGTCCGACGCCTCTACCTCCTCGGCGATTCCACCCCCTTCTACTACCACGTTCCCGTTCTGTATCACACGACGTGGGACCCTTCGCCGCTCGGTTCGCTCCTCCGCGAGCACCGCTCGCTCGCGGAGGCCGCGCGACGACTCGCCGCCCCCGCGCCCGAGGGCTTCGGCGTCTCCCACATCCTTATCAACTTCTCCGAACTTCAGCGCCTCCATTCCGACCGCTGGTACGACCCCGATGCAACCATCGCCGATGCGGAGGCGCTCATCGCGCGCCACGGCCGGGTCATCAAGGAATGGCAGCCCGCCAACAACCCACGCATCGTTCTGATCGAACTCGCTCCGAACTTTCCCTGACCCACTCCCCAACTTTTCTCTGTGTCTCCGCGCCTTGTATGTTCCCAAATCAGATGAAATCGTGTTCAATAGACCGTGCTGCCGGACGCGGGGCGGAGCGCAGCGCAGCCC
>JAGVLZ010000288.1 GCA_020054055.1 Phycisphaerales bacterium | reverse complement strand
GCGCAACAGGTCAATCCCGCCGCGCACTTCGATGCCTTCGATTGGCTCATCCCGATGGACCGCGCGAACCTGGATGACCTGCTCCGACTCGGCGCGCCGCCGGGGCGCGTCCGACTGCTCCGATCCTTCGACCCCGGGCTCGCGGCGGCGGCTGAGCATCACCTCGACGTACCCGATCCCTACTACGGCGGGGACAGCGGTTTCGATGAGGTGTACGCGATGACCCGGGCGGCGTGCGGCGGGCTGCTCGACTTTTTATTCACCAGAATCGAGCGCTGACGAGCGCACAAAGGCGGTCATCGCCCCTTTTCCGCCGCTCGAAATCGTCAAATATCGGCGGGTATACGGTGCATTCAGGGCGATTTGGGTGCATACTTGCGTTGTGGCGAAAGCCGCAGTGGGAGGCGAAGAGATGCCGTCACGCCGATCGTCCAGCCGGGCCGGGTTCGCACTCCTAGTGCTCGCCGCCGCCGCGCACGCGCAGAACATGATCCCCAACGGCGGGTTCGAGGACCCGTCGGTTCCCGCCGAAGATGTGGACGGCGGGATTCTTTTCATCGGGCCGACGATCATCCCCGGCGATTGGAATCTCACCGCCGGCTCCGCCGATATTCTCCGACGCCACAACGCGACGCCGTACCAGGTGCCGGAGGGTTCGCAGGCGATCGACCTGACGGGTCAGGGGACGCGTGGCACTCTCCGCCGAACGCTCGGCGCAACGGGCAACACGATCTATCGGCTTTCGTTCTGGCTCTCGGGCAATCCGACGTGCGAGCAGGGGATCAAGCGGATCAACTTTCTGCTGGAGAACACGATCTTCGCGCAGTTGAACTTCAATACGACGGGGCGTTCGCCGACCAACATGGGGTGGACGAAGTACGAGTACACATTTCCTGGGCTGCCGGAGCCTCGATTCGTTCAGTTTCAGAGCACGACCGGGACCAACTGCGGGGCGATGCTCGACGATGTGCGGCTCGAGAAGTGTCTCGAGGTGACGGCCAACCCATTGAGCCAGGAGCGCTGCGAGGGCGCCCCGGCGATCTTTTCCGTTGATGCCGCGGGCACGGCGCCGCAGTATCGTTGGCGGAAGGGGACGGTGACGATCGCTGATGGGGGCAATGTCAGCGGGGCGACGACTTCAACACTTGTGCTTGCCTCGGCGTCGCCGTCCGACGCGGGGGAGTATTCGTGTCTTGTCTTTGATGAATGCGGCGAACTGTTCTCGGGGTCGGCGGTGCTGACCGTTGCCCCGCCCTCGTGCCCGGGCGACGCCAACGGCGATCGGATCGTGAACTTCCAGGACATCACGAAGGTTCTGGAGTTCTGGAACTTCAACTATGCGCCGGGGACCGGGCCGGGCGATTCCGACTGCGATGGCTCGGTGGACTTCGGCGAGATCACGCTGGTTCTGTCGGCGTTCGGGGCATCGTGCGACGGCTGAAACCCCGCGGGGGCTTCTCCCTACTACCATCATGCCGCGCGGATGTCCCGCGCGTCTGAGGGTTCCCCCATGACCATCCGTGCTTTGCTGCTTGCCTCGTGCGTGTGCATGGCGACGACGGTTTCGCTCTTTGCGCAGGGCGCTCCACCGACGGGCACGGCGGCCCCGGTTTCACTGGAGTCGCGGTACGCGCAACTGATCGAGGGGAGGCAGTTCTCGAAAGAGGAACTGGCCGAGTTCAGTGCGCAACTCGAAGAAGCGAAGGCCGAAGCGCCGGGCGATTCTCGATGGAAGCTTGCCTCCGCGGTGTTGCTCCGATCCAGCGGCGATGCGAAGGGCAGCGTGGATGCGCTCTCGGCGCTCGCCAAGTCGCATCCGAAGGTCGCGGAGGTCCAGAACCAACTGGGGGCGTCGCTGATGGCGACGATGAAGAGCGACATGGGATTCCTGAAGATGGCGGGTGTCGCGGGCGAGGCGAAGGACGCTTGGCAGGCGGCGATCGAGATCGATCCGAACCATGTGATGGCGCGGTACGCACTGGCGCAGTACGAGATCGGCGCTCGGAAGCAGGGGGGATTCCTCTTCGGCTCGTACTCGAAGGCGAAAGCGCACGGCGAGGCGCTGCTGAAGGTTCCGGGCGAGAAGGGGCGTTTCTGGGGGTTGATGGCGCTCGGGGCGGTCGCGGCGGCGCAGGAAGAATGGGTCGAGATGACCGAGCGGTATGACGCGGCGGAGGCGGCGGCGCCGTCTTCGTCGCTGAAGTCGATGGCGCAGGCGTTCCACGCGACGGCGCTGGTCAACGAGAAGAAGGACTACAAGGCCGCGCAGCCGCTGGTCGAGCGGGCGGTGGCCGGAGCCGAGCCGAGCAACTACAACGTGTTCTTTCTCCGCGGCAGCGTGCGCAAGGAGTTGGGAGATTGTGTGGGCGCGATCGAGGATTTCAGCCGCGTTCTCGGGAGAAACCCCGAGGCGCAGAATACACGGATCCTCCTCGCGCAGTGCTGCGAATCCACCGGCGACAAGGTCGCGGCGCTCACGCACTACGAAGAGTATGTGAAGCGGTTCCCGAAGGGGCAGCGGCTGAGCGAGGCCAACGCGGGGATCAAGCGGCTCAAGCGGGCGTGAGGCTACTTCTTCAGTTCCTCGGCGATCTCTTCGAGGATGTCTCGCATCGTTTCCTCGTTCCCCATCGGGCCGACAAAAACTTCCGTCCGGGTCGCCTTGTCCGTGCTGCGATACGTCTCGATGCGGAAGGAGACGCCGGTGGTGGTCTTGCCCTCGATGATGCCCTCGCGGGCGTCCGTCGCCGAGTGGACGACCTGATAGCGGAACTCGTCCTTCACGACTTTCAGCGCGGCGGCGTGAACTCGGCGGAAATCGCCGGGGAGGTACGCCTCCAGTTCGCGGTCGGCTTTGAGTGTGTAGGGGTTGCCGGTGCGGGTCGAGCCGGAGCACGCGCCGAGAAGGAGTGCGAGGGAGCAAAGCCCGACGCCAGCGATCGTCTTCATTTTGCCTGTTCTTTCGTGTGTTACTCGGGGGACGCAACTCGTCCGATTCGATGGTTCAGTATCTGGTGGCTGATGGCATAACTTGAAACACCGAGTTCGTCTGCCACGTCCTCGATTCGATCCAGAGGAATGGGGCCATGACGCGCGGTCAATCGCTCGCGCAAGAACGCCGCCGGTGCGAGCAACTCGGCCGCAAACGCCCTGGAAACTGCTTGTCGAGAGCTCTGCGCCGAAGTGAGAAGCGTTGCCGAGCCATTCGGGCGACTGAGATAGTCGCCGATCGAGCGAGCGATCAGGAACCGCCGCGCGGTCTCATTCCTCGCTCGAATTGCGCAGGATGGCCCGTGATCGCGGACCACTCCTTGAATGAGCGGTGTCGGTGGCGAGATTGAAATAGATTGGACGGCCCAACCGCCGGATTCCGAGAAGTCGAATCGTGGATGTCGAACTCCCATTGCGGCGCGCGCCTCCGAAGCCAGCCGGTATCCGCGCTGCCAAGGAGGTTCCACCGTCTGGCTCCGCAGCTGCGCTTGGAGAGAAGGCCATTCACTTCCGACAACGGTCGCCGAGAGACGGTTCGTTGTCTGACTCACCCATTCAGACAAGGCCTCTAATGTGTCCGACGAGGCGCATGTAAACATGTCTTCTCGCAACGATGCCTCGAGACTGTCCCATCTCCTGATAATATCTTTGCTCACCCCCGCGGGCACCGCGAATGGATCAAGTCCGAGCAGCGACGAAGCGCGGCAGAACTCGCGTTCTTCCTCGCTCAGATCGTTGATCGCGCCCCACTCCGCTTCCAGCCAGGTGTTCTCGATGCCTGAGTCGCGCAGACGCTCGATCACGGAATCGATCACCCGGCGGCATTGATTCTCCGCTTCGTCCCGCTCCACGATCGCATGTCCATCCGCGAGGAACTCAACATTGCAATACTCCGGCTTCCATCGAACCGCTCGTATATCGATGCGATCTCCCACTGATGCGAGTCGAACTCGAGGCAACGCGAACCCGTCTCCCGCCGCCGAAACGTCATGGCGAGCGCCGAAGCCCTCGCGCACATCGTCGTCGTCTGACGGGCTGACCTCATGGAAAAGCGGCCACCAGTTCGCGGCCAGCCATTCCGCGAGGGGGAACAGGGGCACAGTGATCGAGTTGGTCACCGATGACGAGCGTTGGTTCGCCACGCGCGTGATCGGCTCGCCATCCAGCAGAATCTGCAATCGAGCCATCGTTGATTGGCATAGGACATCCGCCGACGGCCCCGCCTCAATCCACTCAAAGTCGAATCGAAAGGAAGTCATGGAAGTCCTCGAACTTCCTGCGCTGATTGGAGGGGATAGCCGTGATACTCACCGCTCCCTGGTGTTCCCTGCCTTGCCTCGAAGAGAATCCCACCCTCTCGCCGCCATACATATCTCGGGAATCCCATTTCCCAAGCACCGCAATGGCCGGCACGAATGGACTGCCTCAGCCAATCCTGCAAAGTAGTCTGGTTGCTTGCCAGATGGCGCGGACAGATGCTGGCATCAGGCCGCGGGGCGCGCACCGGTCCCGCGAAGCTCGGCAAATCCTTGTGATAAGGACTGCCGACGTATCTCGACTGCGCCGCAACCGCTTCCAGAGAAATACCCGCTGGTACCAATCCGATCTCTCTGGACTTGGGATTATCTCGTCGGCGACTGGGTGGTTTCATGGCTTCCGCTTGATTGTATCCTCGATCTCGCGTGCGGGAAAACATCGTCCCGCTTACTCAACCTAGAACTATGGCCTCGTTGCGTTCATTACCCCCGCGCCTTGAGCGCCCGGAGCGCCGCTCCCGGGTCCGCCTCGCGCATCAGGCTCTCGCCCACGAGCGCGATCCGCACGCCGACCTCGCGGAGTTTCTTGAGGTCGGCGGGGGTTTTGATCCCCGATTCGGTGACGAGGATCGAGGTGTCGTCGATCATCATCGAGAGTCTCGTGGTGTGGTTCAGGTCCACTTTCATCGTGGTGAGGTCGCGGTTGTTGATCCCGAGCAGGCCGTAGGAGCGGTCGGGGAACCCGACGTGCGGCAGGGCGCGGAGCAGGTTGTTCATGTCGTGGCACTCGATCAGCGTGGTGAGTTGCAGTTCGCGCGCGAGGATCGAAAGGTCAACGAGTTCGCTCTGCGAGAGGCACTCCGCGATCAGGAGGATGGCGTCGGCGCCCGCCGCCCGGCTCTCCCACACTTGCCAGGGATCGACGATGAAGTCTTTTCGCAGGACGGGCAGCGGGACGGCGTCCTTCACTCTGAAGAGATAGTCCAATCGTCCGCCGAAGAAGTGTTCGTCGGTCAGGCACGAGATCGCGGCGGCGCCGGCCTCGTGATACTGTCGGGCGATGGAAGCGGGATCAAAGGAATCACCCTCGTACTCGGGCCGGAGCCAGCCGGCGCTGGGGCTTTTGCGCTTGATCTCCGCGATGACGGCGGTATCGATGTTCGAGTCGTGTTTGGTGACGGCGCGGAAGAAGTTTCGGGGCCTGCCCAGTTCGGCGATGCGTTCCTGGAACTGGGCGATGGGCGTGTGCGCCTTCAGCCGCGCGACCTCGTCGCGCGTGTGCGTGATGATCTGGTCGAGATTGGCGGGGATCGGCGTGTCGTGCATGGGGTGTCGTCGGTCGCCGGCGATTGCACTGTTCTTCGGCGTACTCGGGCTTGCTCCGCCGGCCGGCGCGGACGAAGGCCGCACATTGTTGCAGGCTCCGCCGATCGGCTCCGAGAACGCGGCGGCCGACCCGATCCCGCCCCAAACGGACGGCGCGTCACTCGTCATCGGCCCGAACTCCGCGGCGTCGATTGTGCTGGCGGCGATTGCGATGGGGTGCGCGGTCTGGATTGTGCGGCGGCGACTGTATGACCCGTTCATGCCCGGCCCTTCGCGCGAGCCTCCCTTCGGACGCGTCGCGGATTGGCCTGTCCTGCTGCTGGGCGGGATGGTGGTGTGGGTCGCGCAGTCGGCCGGGGCGACGTCGGCGGCGATGCTCTTCTCTCTCGCGGATGACGACCTGAAGACGCTGCGCGGCGGCGCGCTCATTTCGCTGGGCGGCTACTTCGCCGCGCTGATCGGCGTGGTCTTCACTCTCGCGGTGCTGC
>JAGVLZ010000190.1 GCA_020054055.1 Phycisphaerales bacterium | reverse complement strand
GAGGTCGATCGCCGTGACGCCGATGAGCACCAGCCCGAGCGTCGCCGCGAGCACGATCCACCCGGCGTGGACGATCGTGATCCGCGACTTGGCGATCGCCGACGAAACCGTGCGGATCCCTTCGATCGTCATAGGTATCCCTCCGCAATCAGCGCGTTGATGATCTGATTGCAGATGGGGCCGGAGACTCGCCCCCCCGAGCCGGCATATTCCATGACGACGGAGATGACATACTTCGGGCGTCCACCCTTCTTGCCCACCATCACCACGAACCACGAATGATCGCCCTCGCGGAGAATCTCCCGCGCGCCGGGCGACTCCGGGTCGAGGTCGCTCAGGATGTCCGGCGCCTCCGCCGTTCCCGTCTTGCCCGCGACCTCGATGTCGTCGCGCGGCGTGAAGATCGGTTCGCGCACGCCGTCCGGGAACGTCAGATGATGCCCGGTCCCGATGTCGTCGTTCACCGACAGCCGCAGCCCTTCCAGCGCGGCGTCGAGCGCGCGCGGATCGATCTTGAGGTCCCTCGCCCGGGGCGACTCATCGCGGTTGATCCGAGGCACAAGGTGCAGCCCGCCGCGTGCGAGGATCGCGAACGCTTCCGCCGCGTGCAGGGGCGTCCACGCGACCGGCCCCTGCCCGATCCCCATCAGGATCGCGTGCGGCAGCCCGAACTGCTCGCTCTTGGGCACGACACCCGCCGTCCCCGCGTACTCATCGCCGATATGAAGGTCGAAGCCCTCACCGACGCCGAAGTTGCGGTACCACTTCACGACACGTTCCGGGCCGAGCGATCGCGCCAGCGTGTAGAAGAAGATGTTGCACGAAACCGCCATCGCCTCCGGCGCGTGCAACGGCCCGCCCATGTACGACGTGTGCGTCCGGTTGAACTGCTTGAATATCCAGCACCGATATCGCTCCGGCTTGTCAGGGATCAGGTGACCCGTACACCCGACCCCGTTCGCGAGAGAAAACTGACCATCGGTCACCGCCCCGGTGAGGATGATGGGCTTGACGATCGAGCCCGGAGGAAACGGCTTGGCGATCGCGCGATTCACCCACGGCGAGTTCACTTTGTCTTCGAGGATCGACGCCGCATCCCGCTGAAAGCGCTCGCGCGTGAACGTCGGCGTCGAGACCATCGCCAGCACCTCGCCCGAATCCACCTCGTACACAACCGCCGCGCCATTCAGCGGCGTGCCGACCGGCAGCGGCGGTGGCTGCCCGACGGGGATCACCGCGGGATGGTGCCACTCCTGCACCGACGCAAGCCCCAGCCGCGGGTCCATGAGCGATTGCACCCGCGCTTGAAGATTCATGTCAAGGGTGAGGTTGGTATCGCGCCCCGGCACGGGATCGATGACCTCCTCCGAATCAGGATCGTCGGCGCTCCTGTCCAGTCGAATGATCCGGCGGCCGCGCTGACCGCGCAGGAAGTCCTCGTAGCCGCGCTCGATGCCCGTCGCCCCGACACGGTCCCCCGATTGATAGTGCGCCGAATCAACCTCGCCCGTCTCCGCGTTTGTGCGCGGCCGCTTGGCGATGTCTTCAGAGTGCAACCCCCGCAACCACCCAAGAACGTGCGTCGCGACACCTTCGATCTGGATCGTCTCCGGCGGCGTCCCCTCAGCGGGAGACGGGACTCGCATCGGCGCCGGAAACGTCGAACGATCAACGGGTACCCGCATGACCTCGAAGGGATACGAACGCTTCCCCGCCGCCTCGACCCGCAAGCCGGGATACCGCTGCGCCAGCCGCCGCGCCTCGAAACCGACCCGCTCATCCACCCCTCGCGCGACGACGTGCGGCTCGACGTGAAGGCTCAGCGGACGCTGCACATCGGCCAGCGTGATCTCCTCGCCGCCCCCATCTCGCCCCGCTTCTTCTTCGCGGCGATCCTCGAGCCATCGACCCCACACGGCCATCGATTGCGTCTGCACATCGCGCCGGATCTCGGTGCGCCGGAGTTCGATCTCCTCCGGCGTGAGGGAGAGCGCCGATGCAAGGTCGCGCCACATCGCATTCACCTGCTGCTCGAACTGGGGGAGCGCCGCACGGATCAGATTCTCACGCTCGGCTCCCTTGATGCCGGACCACTCGGCACCTTTGTCGCGCCGAGCCTGACGCGCCGCCCGGCTCCACGCCCACTCCCCCGTGATCCACGGGTAATCAACCAGAATGTCGAACGACGCATCATCCTTCGCAAGGACGCGACCCTTTCGATCGACGATCCGCCCCCGGACCGTGGGCGTCCACCGATCGGACGTGAGTCGCGATTCGGCCGCCGACAGCAGGTCCTGACCTCTCACCACCGTCAGGCGAAAAGCCTGCGCGCCCATCACGAGGCCAACAGCGGCGACTGCGATGAACAGCAGCCACAGCCTCCGGTGGAACATGCTTGGAAAGAGATGACGGAACACGGCGTAGTGAATGGTATCGGTCGGATTGAAGGCACACGGGCTAAAAACTCCTCCGCGTCCAGCCGCTGGTTCACTTTGGCGGTGGCACGGGTTTGTTACCCGTGCGGTATTTGCCAAAGTGAACCTGTGCCCGCGTCCAGCCCGGAGTTGCCCGGGATCGAGGCCCGATGTATCAACGTGACCATGACCCGACCCGTGCTTCGCTGGATCGTCGTGCTTGTCGCCTTCTGGGTGCTCGGCCCCTTGGCGGCTTCACTGACGGGTGCCGTCCGCGCTCCCGACGGCGGGCCGGACACTTCCATGCTGGTCTCCGAATCGAGACTGTTCGCCATCGGGGCCGTGGCCGCGTCCTTCGCCCTGGCCCTTCTGGCTGGCGCGGTCGGGTCTCGCGGATTCGGAACCCGCACTGGATTCTTTGCCGCCGGACTCGTTCTGATCTGGCCAGCCTGGAAGTCAGGGACCGTGATGGGCATCCTCCGCGACACTCAATCCGGCGGGACGCTCTGGACCCTCGCCATTGAAGGATTCGTCATCGGCACCGCCACGGCCGGCATCGCTTTCCTTATAGCCCGATGCAGCCCCGATTCATCGCCAACAAAGCCTTCGGGATCGAATCCCGAACCGGCCGCTCTCCCCCTCGGCCCGCTCGTCGGCCTTGCCGCCGGTGCGGTGGGAGCGCTCGCCTGCGCGAGGACCGAACT
>JAGVLZ010000093.1 GCA_020054055.1 Phycisphaerales bacterium | reverse complement strand
GCGTCTGCGTTCAGGTGCGGGAAGTCGGGGTCGGGGCCCAGGAGTTCGTCGAGGGCGGCCTTCCAGTCGCGGAGGATCATCGCGCGGCCGAGGCGGTGGTTGTTGAGTCGGTTGCCGAAGCGTTGGTCGCCTGCGAAGTTCGGGAGGCCGCCAAGTTCAAGGCGACGGAGAACATCGCGGGCGCGGAGGACGTCGGTTATTCTCACGCCGCGGATGCGGATCGAGAAGCGGTTGCCCGCGAGGTGTCCCAGGCGGAGTTTGTTGGTGTGCTGGTCGGCCCAGAGGACGGCGATGCGGTCGTTCTGGATCATCGGGAAGTCCTCGGCGGTCTTGCCGGGGACGTGGATGCTGACGACCTGGCGCGTGATCGCGAACTTGTCCTTCATCCCCGCGAAGCCGATCGAATCCTTTTTCACGCCGAAATGACGCGAGAGTGCGTGGATCATCTGCATCGTGGAGAGGTTTCGTTTCTCGACGAAGAGGTAGATGTGCTCGCCCTCGCCGCAGGGTTGGTATTGCGGGAGTTCTTCGACGAGGAAGTCCTCGATGCGTTCCTTGATCCGGCCGCCGAGCGCGGGGATGTCGAGCGTGAGGTAGGGGAGTGGGAGCATGGGGAAAAGTGGACAGTGGACAGTGGACATTTGATACCCGCGGGCACGAAAGCGGGTGGGGGGAGCGTGGCTCACGCCTCGCTCTGCGCGCCGTCCAGGACATGCTCGGCGACGTAGATGGGGACGCCCTTGGCGATGCCGAGCGCGATGGCGTCGCTCGGGCGGGAATCGACATTCATGATTGCGCCGTCGGGCTTCTTGATGTCGAGCGAAGCGAAGAAGGTGTGGTCTTCGAGATTGTGGATGGTGATGGACTGGAGTTCGCCGCCGAAGGACTCGATGATGTTCGCGAGCAGTTCGTGGGTCTGGGGGCGCTTGATCTCGATCCCGCGGAGGCGTCGCTCGATGGCCTGAGCCTCGGCGAGGCCGATCACGATGGGGAAGGTGCGCTCGCCGTTGATCTCGCGGAGTTCGATGATCTGGTAATCGTTGGTCTCTCGGATCAGGATGCGCGAGAGTTCCATCTGGACGGGCATGGCGTGAACTCCGGGGGGCCGGGGGACGGGAATGGTTGCCGGGCGCGGGGCGGGAGTCAATTCGACAGTGAAACGCGGACAGCGGAAAGCGGACATGGGAGAATGCCGCACAAAGGAGGTGCTGCATGGCACGCCTGCGTGAGGAGACGTTGCAACGAGTGGAAACGTTCGCGGATCGTGTTGTTGATGTTGCCGAGGCACTCCAGAAACAGCGCCGATTCTCTCGGGTCGTCGATCAGTTGGCGGAGAGCGGGACATCGGTTGGAGCCAATTTTTTCGAGGCCAATCACGCCCTGACAACGAGAGACTTTGTCAAGACGGTGGGCATTGCCGTCAAAGAGTTGAGCGAAACCAAGTTCTGGTTAAGGCTGATCGTTCGGCGAGGTTGGTTCAAGCCGGTGAGGCTGGCCCGACTTCTGGCCGAAACGGACGAACTGCTCGCCATCTTCAATGCGATGATCGTTCGCTCGCGTCGGGGCCTGACCCATAAGAAGTAACACGCTTCTCCGGCCCACTGGTCTTGATGTCCGCTGTCCGCGTTTCGCTGTCCACTTTCGCTTCAGTCCGAGACATTCCACTT
This sequence comes from Phycisphaerales bacterium, assembly GCA_020054055.1. Taxonomy (GTDB): domain Bacteria; phylum Planctomycetota; class Phycisphaerae; order Phycisphaerales; family UBA1924; genus JAEUIV01. The sequence goes on along the minus strand of JAGVLZ010000093.1, from coordinate 2,652 downwards.
TGGTCGTCGCCGTTCCGCTCGCCAGTTGCGCCAGAGTTCCCTGAATGTCATCGGCTTCACGCCTTCGCGGCGTCGTTCGAGCCCGATGCGGAACAGGCGCGCCCAGTGCCGGAAGAGCAATCCAAAGGTCCACAGGACGGTCTTTGTCGGATCATACATGCTGGTCGATTCGCTCGACGTGCCGTTGGCCTCGACGATGAGAAAGTTGTTCCCCGCGGCCAGGTCAGCCTCGCTGATGTATCGAAGGTCGAAGCGCGCGAAATCGAGCCGGCGCCCGGTGGTCGGGTTGCGGAACGACTGCGCGATCGAGTCGATCCTCGCGGCCAGTTCGTGTGTCACCGCCGGCGTGCCGTCGATGAACTTGGTTCCCTGGCAGTGATTGCCCGCGAGGGCGAGGGGCAGCCGCTCGCGCGAAGCGAGCACGCGCGACGCCTGGTCCGCGTGGCGCTTGAGGAAGACCTTGGCCTGCATCCGGAAGCGCGGGTGGTGCCAGATGAGTGTTTCGAGGTCGCGCCTGCCGTCGCCCGCGATGACAGGGAACTCCTTGCCGGTCGCGGAGAAGACCTCTCCGGGCCATTCGTCCACGCGGCCGGGCTGCTGCGGGACGCGCGACCAGAGAATCCCGATCTCGTACGGCCCGGGGTGGTAGTGCTGCACCATGACCGGGAGGGTCATGACGCGGAAGTACTCGCGCACATCGGATTCGTTGCGCGCGAGCCTGACGCCGTAGCCCCGGCACCCGAGGTCGGGCTTGAGGATGATCGGGAATCCCGCGAGTTCGGCGCGCTCGCGGATGTGGAGGAGCGCGGTCTCCGCCCTCTGTCCGGGGTCCGGGGACGCGGGGATGAGAGCGAACGGCGCGATGAAGGATTCGTTGCTTGCGTCCGCGCCGCCACGGGATTCGCTCGAAGATTCGCTCATCGCGAGCGTCATGCTGGGGAATGAGGCGAGGATCGCGGACTTTGATTCTCCGATCAGTCCGCCGCCGCATTCGATGCCGGGATCGGCGCAGGTGAACGTCATCGGGCCGCGATGACGGAGCGCGAGCCACACGAAGTACGGCACGAGCGGCAGGTAGAAGACCCACACGGGCCAGAACTCGGGCATCACCCATCGACGCAGGTCCGCCTTCAGTTTGTCGCGTCCCATCGCGGTGGTTTCGTAGCCGATGAGGCGGATCACGATGTAGAGCACGACGATGGCGGCGACGATGGCCCACGGGCCGTGGAAGACGGTCTTGAAGAATCCGAGCAGGCTCGGGCCGATGAGCGCCGTGAGGATGAGCAGGAAGGGTGTCCAGAGGAACGCCGCGAGGGCGACCCAGAAAAGGAAGACGTGCGGCTTTTTCGAGAGGATTCCCGCAGCGATGAAGGTCGGGAAGCGTGTGCCGGGCAGGCAGCGCGAGAGGAAGACGGTCTTGCCCGTGTGCTGGTCGAGCACCTCGCCCAGTTTGTCGAGCGAGCGCTCGTTGATCACGCCGCGGATCAACGGGAGTTTGAGCGCCCTTCGACCGAGGGTGCGCCCGATGAGCCACAGGCTGACATCGCCGACGAAGATCGCAAAGAAGCAGCCCACAAGGGCGACCCCCCAGTCGATCGACTGCGCGACGATGAGCAGGCCGACGGTGATGGTCGTCAGGTCTTCGCTGATGAGAGTGGCGATGAAGATGAAGATGGTGATGAGCCACCAGGGTGTGCCGCGCTTCACCTCGAACCCGCCGAGTTTCTGGGTGATGTGGGCTTCGGGCGGGCAGAGGATGGCGGCCTGTCGCAGAGCCCCGGCGCGCGGGTCGTCGTGGCGCGCGAGGAAAACAAGGAGGTGCGAAGCGGCTTCCGCCGTCACACCCTCGCCCGCCATTGCTCCTCCCATCGGCATGAAATGATTGGCGTCGAGCATGACCAGCGTGCTCGGCTCGATCATCCGATGATGTTCCTCCGCGGCCCACGCGGGGACAAGGAAATCGTGCCTTCCGTGGAGGATCAGTGTGGGGGTCTTCAGCCGCTGCATGAGGGCCTTGACGGGGCGCTGGTCGGTGTCGATGAAGGGTTGGAGCATGGCCCACCGCATCTCGCGCGAGCCGAGGAGGCCGAAGTGCGGGATGAGTTCCGGTACGAAGTTGAGGAGCACATGCCCGATGCGGTACTTGAGGTGCTCGAAGAAGTAGTCGCCCGACCCTTCGGTCTCCTGCGCGCCGATGGAGGCGAGCAGTGTGAGCGACGCGACGCGATCCGGGGCGAGGTCGGCCATGTGGAGGGCAGCGCCGCCCCCCTGCGACCATCCGACGATGTGCGCTCGCTCGACCTTGAGTTCATCCATTGCTCCCAGGATGAGCCGTGCCATGGTGACGATCGAGTAATCGTCGGCGGTGCGCTGCGAAGCGCCCGAGCCGGGGAGGTCCGGGGCGATGACTGTGCGCCCCGCCGCGGCGATGAGCGGCGCGAAGTTCTTGAAATCGCTCGCGCCGCCCGATGGGCAGCCGTGGAGGAGGATGACGGGGAGCGGAACAATCTCCCTCGACACTCGACTCTTCAATCGCTCCATGAGCGTCAACCGCGCTGCTTCATGTGCGGGGGCGTTCCATCGCAGGAGCGCAAGCCGATAATCGCCCCCGGCGATCGGCCCCGTCGCGGACATGCGCGGCAGGCGGAGTTC
>JAGVLZ010000263.1 GCA_020054055.1 Phycisphaerales bacterium | reverse complement strand
AGTTGACGTTCCCCTCGCGGACCGCGAGGCCGAAGGGGACGGGCGCTTCGAGCACCTTCGGGTTCGAATCGACGCCGGCGAGGCGCAGTTCGGTCAGTTTGAGCGAGATGAAGAAGTCGTAGGTCGACAGGAGCAGGCAGAAGCGCAGCCCCGCCGCCCCGTCGAGGATGCCGAGGCGGAAGAAATACATGTAGAGAAACCGCCACAGGCCGGAGAGGGGCAGGCGCGGCAGGACATTCCGCTTCAACCAGCGTCGGATGGCGATGCCGCGCTCCAGGCGCTCGGCGACCTCGCCCCGCTCCCGCTTCTGATCGCGGACGAGTTCGCGCGATTCGAGGGTGGAGTAGCGGTTGTGCTTGGCGATGAAGTGCTCGAGGCCGCGCCGGTCCTCGTGGAGCATGTACTGCCTCAGGCGTGCCGTTTGGCCGTCGACGAGCATGTGCTCGTGGACATCGCGCTGCTCGTATCGCGCCCGGCCACGCTTGAAGAGCCGGAGGTTGTAACTCGGGAAGAATCCCGCGTGGCGGATCGGCGATCCCATGAACTTGGTGAGGCGGTTCACATAGAACCCCGCCTCGGGGATCGAGGCCGCGGGCTTCGCGGCGATCGCGAGCATCTCGTCGCGCAGTTCGGGGGTGATCGCCTCGTCGGCGTCGAGGATGAAGACCCAGTCGGAGTCCATCGGCAGGTTGTCGAGGGCCCAGTTCTTCTGCTTCGCGTAGCCGAGCCACTTCTGGATGACGACCTCGGCCCCCATCTCCTTCGCGATCTCACGCGTGCGATCGGTGGATTCCGAATCGACGACGAAGATGCGGTCGGCCCAGTCCGCGATGCTGCGGAGCGCGTGCGGCAGATTGATCTCCTCGTTGAACGTCGGGATCATCACCTGGATGTTCGCGGTGCGACGGCGGGTCGGCGCGGGCGAACCTTCGGCGTCCGGCGAATCAACGTAGGGTCGGGGGTTGGTCTGGGCGGTCGTCATCGGTGGTGTGCGGCGGCCGGTTGGATCGGTTTCTATCGGCATCATACGGACGGGGGATTGGTTCCGTTCGACGATTCCGCCGCCGCGAGAACCTCCCGGCAGGTGCCGAACCTCGCGTACTCGAGCAGGCGGCGCAGTTTCGCCTCCGTGCCGCGCGTGTTGAAATAGCACTTGAAGAAGCGGTGGGGCGGCATCGTGACCTTCGGACAATCGGGGGCGAAGTCGCGCGGATGGAGGTAGACAACGGTGGCGCGTCCCGCGGCGGCCTCCTGGCGCAGCCCGTAGTGAATCATGGAAGAGGGGAGCAATCGCATGTACCCGCCGCCGCAGTAGCAGAGTTTCTTCGGGCCGAAGCGAGCGATCGACATCGGGAGTTCGGGAATCGTGCGCCCGCGCGGCGTGGTGATGACGTGCGGGCCGGGTGTGCAGGCGTACCCGCCGTGGCCGCGGGCCGCGGGGAAGAGCGAGGCGTCGTAGGTGAGCCCCTGATCGAGGAGCACATCAAAGGCCCACTCCGCTCCCTGCGTGATCGAGAAGGAGGGGGCGCGGAAGCCCTTGATGTCCGCGCTCGGCGCGGCGGCACGGATCGCGGCGATGGAATCGGCGATGTCCTTGGCGAACACCTCTGGGGTCAGGTCGTACACGCGCCGGTGCCAGAAGGAGTGCGTGCCGATCTCGTGACCCGCGCTCGCGATGCGCTGCACGAGCGCGGGGTGACGCTCGGCGATCCAGCCGAGGATGAAAAAGGTCGCGCGGACGTTTGCGTCGTCGCAGAGTCGGAGGATGAGGTCGGTGTAGCGCTCGACGAGGGAGGATTGGGCGGACAACTTTGGCCAGAGCGATGGGTCTTCGACGGCCTTCACCTCGACAATATGAAACCAGTCTTCGATATCGAAGGAGAGGGCGTGGAGGATGTTGCGGGTCGATGTCATCGGGTCAGGAGTTCAGCGCGGACACCGGAGAGGAAAGACGCCACAGATGTCCCAGATGAACCCGGATGAGAGATCAGACAGTGGTCTCTTCATATCTGGGGCTATCTGGGTCATCTGTGGCAACTCTTCCTCGGGATGGTCTAGAAGAATCGGTGCCCGTTTGATCGGAATCGTCGTACATCGTCCGCCGTCGGCATTGAAAAGTGCGTCAACCGACTCGCATCGTTCGGGGTTGTTTCGACGGGTATTCCACGAGCGGCCGCGGCCTCAACTTTCCGCACGCACTCGATGATGCACTCCGCGGCGAGGTCCTTGGAGCGGGCCATCACATCCTCCAGCGTGTCGTGCGGCCAGATCCTGTATCGCTTCTGCACCACGATCGGCCCGTTGTCGAGTTTGGCGTCGACGAGGTGGACGGAGACGCCTCCCTCCTTTTCGCCGTTGGCGAGCGTCCAGAAGGAGGGCATCAGGCCGCGATATTTCGGGAGGAGCGCGCCGTGGCAGTTGACGATGCCGTGGGTGGTCTGCTCGCGCAGCGCCTTGCGGTACATCTGAGTGCCGCTGATCGAGACGATGAACGAGACCCCCTTGTCGCGGAGGTGTTTGAGGAACGCCTCGGAGTTCACATCGCACGGCCCATCGACCGGCACGCCGTATTTCTTCGCGACGGCGCGGATGGAGTAGCAGCGCTTCGTCGAGCCGAGCACGCCGTTGACGACCTTGCCGAGGGTCTTCGCCGACCCCTGCTCCCAGCATTTCTTGAAGAAGTAGACGGGGCCGTAGAGCCGGTAGAACTCCATGAGCGTCTGCGTGAAGGACTTCCTCGCCTGCGTGATCGGCTGGAGGTTGATCCCCGCCGTGGAGTCAGCGAACTCGCGCAGGTACTTGTCCAGCACCTTCGTCAGGTAGCGGCCTTCGTCCTGGATGAAGACGTACTTGGTCAGCGGCATGGTCGAGTCCGTTCGGGTCTGTGCTCACGCAGAGGCGCAAAGACCGCAAAGAAAGGCGGAAGGCGGGGGCACAGATGACACAGATGAAGAAAAGAGATGAAGACAAAGGATGAACAAGACTGAATCAGGCTTTGTATCTGTTCCTATCTGTGTCATCTGTGCCAATGTATTTCTGTTGGCCTTTGCGTGCTTCGCGCCTCCGCGTGAGCCTACAGGCCTTTTTCCATCAGGTCGCAGAACCTCGCGCACAGCGCCTCCTTGCTCATGTCCCGGTCGATGTAGTCCTTGGCCCGGCCGCCCATCGCGCCGAGTTCCTCGCGCTTCATCCTCGCGATCGTGCGGATGGTTTTCACCGCGCCGTCAACATCGCCGTGGCTGATGTGCCACCCGGCGTTGTTGTCGCGGACGATGTCGCTCGCGTGGCAGGGGTCCGGCGCGACGAGCAGGATCGGCCTGCTGACCGCCATCGCGCCGTAGATCTTGCACGGGTGTACCACGCCCACCACGTCGTTGCCGACCGTCACGAGGTGCACATCCGCCGCGCTCAGCGAGTACCGCAGGTCCTTGAAGGGCTGATACGGCAGCGAGCGCAGGTTCGCGGGGTTGTGTTCCTTGATGGCGTTGTCCACGTCCTTCTTGCCGACGCCGCCGCCGATGAACATGAAGAGGATGTCCTTGTCCTCCGGGTTCTTGTCCATCTTCAATGCGGCCTGCACCAGCGTCGTCACCGGCGTCGAGTACCCGTGATTCCCCGAGTACATGAAAACAAAGTGACCGTTCAGATTGTGCGTCTGGCGGAACGGATTGGCCTCGTGCGGCACGACATCCAGCGTGTCCTCGTGGGGCCAGGGGGGCATGATCGTCATCCGCTCCTTCAACTTCGCCTGCTTCGCCGGGGACAACTTCTTCAGCAGCCGGTCGGCCATGAAACGGTCGAGCGGGATCACATGGTCCGATCGCGCGAGCACGAAGCGCTGCAGCGCGTTGAGCACCTTCGCCGCGAATGAATCCGCCCGCATCTTCCCCAGTTCGATCATCTGGTCCGGGTTCAGGTCCATCACCCAATACTTCAACGGCACGCGGCGGATCGAATGGGCCACGGCGGCCGCGAACCCGCACATCGGGGGCGACGTGCTGACAAGGATCGCGGCCAGTCTCCGCGTCGTCAGCCCCGCCCACAGGCAGTGCAGCATGAAGATGCCCATCGCCAGCGCGCGGATCGGGATGCTCTTCTTCCCGAACGACGACCACGGGCGGCGGCAGACCTCCACGCCGTCGCGCACCTCGAAGCGTTCATACTTGATCGTGGGGTCGTCGTAGCCGCGGTCGGAGGTGACGACCTTGACGCGCCAGCCGCGCTCGGCCAGTTCCGTGGCGGCGTCGTGCATGTGCTGGCCCACGCTCGCCGGGTCGGGAGGGTAGACCTGCGAGAGGATGAGAAAGGTTCGGCCGGAGCGTTTCAAGTGTGCTTTCACAGATTCTCTATCGGGAAAACGAGCCGGGGCGTTGGAGCCCCGGCTCGGAGGGTCATAGAGGCTGAGACGAAAAGACAGTGTAGAAAGGCGGTAGACACGGGTTGCATACCCGTGCCACTAGAGGGGGTAGACGTTCACCGCGCCCCGACCGGCACCTTGCTCGTCATCTGCTCGTAGATCCAGTGGTAGGTCTTCTCCATGCCGTCGCGGAGTCGAGTGTTGGGCTCCCACTTCAGGAGTTTCTTGATGAGCGTGTTGTCGGAGTTGCGCCCGGCGACACCCTTGGGGGCGTCGAGTTTGTAGTTCCGCTTCAGTTTGATCCCCGCGAGGTCCTCCACGATGTCGACCAGTTGGTTGATCGAGACGAGTTCCGACGAGCCAAGGTTGATCGGCTCCAGCACATGATCGCTGTCCGTGATCATGTTGATGCCCTTGATGCAGTCGTCGATGTACATGAACGAGCGCGTCTGCGAGCCGTCGCCCCAGATCTCGATGTCGTGCTTGCCCTCGAGTTTCGCCTTGATGACCTTTCGGCAGATGGCGGCCGGGGCCTTCTCGCGCCCGCCGTCCCAGGTGCCGTGCGGCCCGTAGACGTTGTGGAAGCGAGCCACGCGCGACGGCACGCCGAAGTCCTCGCGGAAGTGGCGGCACATGCGCTCGGAGAAGAGTTTTTCCCAGCCGTAGCCGTCCTCGGCCATCGCGGGGTAGGCGTCCTCTTCCTTCAGCGCCGTCACGTTCGCGTCCTTCTGTTTCTCGGCGTTGTAGACGCACGCCGACGAGGAGTAGAAGAATCGCTTGACGCCGACTTCTTGCGCGACCATCAGGCCGTGGGTGTTCGGAAGGACGCTGAGCATGCACAGCGCCTTGTTGTTCTCGATGAACCCCATCCCACCCATGTCGGCCGCCAACTGGTAGATGCGGTCCGCCCCCTTGTACGCGCGACGGCAGTTCTCAAGACCCTTCAGGTCCAGTTGCAGGTTCTCCGCCTGCGGGTGGACTTGGTACCATTCGTCCTGCGGCTTGATGTCCACCGCGCGGACGCGGTAGCCCTGTTCGAGCAGGTTCTTGGCGAGCCAGCCGCCGATGAATCCGCCGCCGCCGCCCACCACCGCCAGTTCGCCTCGTGCCATCTCGATCATCCTTCCAAAGTTGGGTGCCTCGCCGGGCCGCTGTCGCGGAACCGGTGTTTGATCTCTCTTGCTCGGCCGGATTCGCCGTCGGCTCCTGTCAAGCCGGACACGAACGACCCGCCTCCGAGCCCTCCTCTCCCTGCCCACCCCCCGCTCGGACCACGGGGGGACATACGTTATCCGGGCGGTGCGCGGGGGGCGAACCGATCCGGTGCGGCGACGCCGTTGACCCGAACATGGGGTGAACGGGGAGGCGTCGATCAGGTTCATACGTTGAATGTGGTGATCGCGTTCGTTGGGAACCTGCGGTGTGGGTTGGTGCTTCTCGGTGTTGCGGTGTTGCAGGGCTGATGGGATGGTCGAACTACCCTCTCGAAGAGCGAGACCCGCATGAAATCCGACCGCCAATTCTCCGACGCTGGCCACCGATCCTCTCTTCCAAAGGAGTCGGTGTGCGAGCCGATCCTGCCCGACATGAATGAAGGCACCGAACCGTCGATCGGTGCGGTGGCCCGAACGGGAATGACCTGGATGACGGCCGCGGCGCTCCTGACCAAGGTCGCGTCGGTCGCGGCTCAACTCGTCCTCGCGCGACTGCTCCTGCCCTCCAACTTCGGGCTCTACGCCGCGGCCCTCGGCGTGGCGGGGCTCGTCACCGCGTTTCGTGACGCGGGCGTCACCACCTACCTCGTGCGCTACGGCGTCCGCGACTATGCACGCATCGCCGCACCCGTCTTCTGGCTCGCGATGGCGGTGAATGTGGCGGGTGGGCTGGTGCTGGTCGCGATCGGCCTTGTGCTGGGGACGATGTCGAAGCCGGGGGCTGAGTCCCCGCTGCTGTCTCCCGACTTCCCGGCGCTTCTCTATGTGATCGCCCTCTCGATGCCCCTCGGAACCCCGGGGGCGATCCTGCGAACCCGCATGAGGCTCGACCTCCGCTTCCGCGAGTTGGGCGTCATGTCCTTCGTCGTGGCGATCATCCGCTATGTGGGGTCGACGGTGCTCGCGCTCGCGGGCGCCGGGGCGCAGAGTTTCGTGCTCCCGCTGCTCGCGATCGCGATCGTCGAGTGGGTCTGGGGGCAGGCCGCGACACGCGACCGCGCGTGCTGGGGACGCCCCGCCTTCGACCGATGGCCCGAAATCATCCGCGAGACGAAGTGGCTCCTCCTCGGGACGCTGGGAGGAGTGATCTACAACATGGGCTCCTATTTCTGCATCGCGCTCTTTGTCGGGTCCACCGCGGTGGGCGTTTTCTTCTTCGCCTACCAACTGACGCAGCAGGTGTGCGCGCTCATCACCACGAATCTCCAGTATGTCCTCGCTCCGGTCCTCGTCCACATCAACGATCAATCTGAGAGGCTCAAAAACGCCGCGCTCCGCACCCTCCGCGTGCTGATGCTCTTTGCCGTCCCCCTGATGCTCGGCATGACCGTGACCATCGACCCGGTCGAGAGGCTGGTGCTGGGCGGGAAGTGGCGCGACGCCGTGGTGCCCATCATGATCTTCGGCGCGCTGACTCCCCTGGCGCTCACCTGGGGATTGACCTACGCGATCCTCACGAGCAAGTCCAGGTTCCAGGCATGGGCGTGGGCTTCGCTCGCCGAGGGAGTGTTTCTCACGCTCGCGGCGGCGGCGGCGGCGGCGATCGACGGGTCCGTGCTCGCCATCTCGATCGCCACCGCCGTCTCCATGCTCGTTTCGAGGCTGCTCATCACCCTGTATTGCATGAACCTGCTCGGGGTGCGCACCCGGACCGTCCTCCGAACCATCGCGGGCGCCTGGCTGATCGGGTTGGTCGTCGCGCCGGCCGCGATATTCATCGCGAGTCGCATGGCGGGAGCGAGCGCCGCCGTCGAGATCGTGCTCTCGGGCGGGCTCTTCCTCGCGCTCTTCGGCCTCGGGTGCCGGATCACCATGCCCCGCACCATCGCGGATGCCATGTCGGTCATGCCCGGCAGAGCGCGGGGGTTTGTCCTGCGAGTGATGCTGCTGCGACCCGCGGCGGCTGCGCGCTAGTCACACGCATCAAGGAAAGTGCTCGTGCCACTGAACCGTCTGGGGGTCAGTGCCCGGCGGCGGTTGTTCCCGTCCGCACTGACCTGAGGACAGGTCAGTGGCACGAAGTTCTCGTGATTCGAATCAGGGCTTTCGTACTCGGATCTCCAGAGCCGCTCGGGAGAAAAACTGGCTGGCGCGGGTGGGATAGTTCAGGCACTCGTCACCCCTTGAGGTGAACCAGACGAGCGTTTCATACTGATCCATTGCGTTGATCGCATCGGAATCGGTCATCCAGAAGCGGTCGTAGCAGGGCTTCAGGCGGCCGTACCGATACCGCGTCGGCCCGGATCGCAGCAGGCGTTCGACGAAGCGGGCGACACGATGCGGGAGTTCCGCCGCGGCGCGCCACGGGGTCGAATCGCGCAGCGGGATCAACGCCTTGATCACCTTGCCCCGCAAGCCAAAATCGGAATACGGACGAACCGGGTATCCCTCTCCGGCCCAGTGACGGCAATGCCACGCCGGAGCGAGAAACAAAACTCCGCCCGGTTTGACGACACGCCGCAACTCCTCGAATGCTTTGGCCGGGTCCGGGACGTGTTCGAGCGTCCAAATGGTCCATGCCCCGTCGAACCGGTTGTCCTCAAACGGCAAAGAGGTGGCCGATGCTTCGACGAAGGGCTTACGCAGGAACCCCGCGACCTTTGATGAATAATCAACGCCGGTGTAGTCCTCCACCAGGTCTTGGAACGCGCCCCGGCCGCATCCGACCTCGAGCACGCGCTTCCCGGTCAGACCGTATCGCTCGATAAATCCGCGCACCCAGGGGAGTCCGGCGTGCGCTTCGGCCTCGGAAAAGTGCGTATAGGCCTTTCCGTCGAGCTCGCGGTTGTAGAAAGCCTTGGCGTCGGTTTCGGTCATGGTCATTCCGCACTGCTCCACGCCATCATACAGGCCTCGGCGACATCCCCCGACGCCTCCATCATTCGGCGCGCGGCCGGTGCTTCTCCAGTGCGCGCGACAGGCACGCCGCCGAGTGGTCCCATGTGAGGTTATTCAGGATGTGATCGCGCAGGTCCGATCGACGGGGCGTGTTCCACGCACGAATGAACGCCTCACGAATCGAGCCGACATCCGTCGGCTCGCAGTAGTGACCCCACTGCAGGAAGTAGTCGGGCGGCCCGCCCCGGCGCGTGATGAGCACCTCCGCTCCGCGGACCGCCGCCTCCAGCGCCACGAGGCCCGTCCCCTCGTGCATGCTCGGCAGGCACAGCACCCTGCACCCCGTAAAGAGCGAGTCGAGCACCGCCCGCTCCATGAAGCCGAGCAGCATGATGTTGGAGTATCGCTCGGCCAGCGAGCGGAGGCGGTCGAGAATAGCGCCGGGCTGCGTCGGCCCGACCAGGATCAACGGCAGGCCCGTCGGTCCGATCGCCTCGCACATCCTCACCGCGTTCTTGTTGGGCGTCGCGTACTGGCTCGCGTGCAGCGCGAACTCTTCGGGGAGATCGAACCGCCGCCGGGCGATGGCGGGGTCGGCGTCCGACGGCGGATCGATCCCGTTCAGCACGATCTCGACCTTGGACGGGTCCGCGCCCAGACTACGCACCAATCGCTCCCGGTCGTACCGCGATCGGGCAATGATGGCGTCGCTCGCCCGGCACTGATCCTGATACAGCCTCGGTACTGTGAAAAACTTCGGGAGCAACCGCCCCACCTCCGCGGCCAGTCGATACCGCCAGAAGGGCTCGTTCGAGTCGATCTGCGGCGCAAAGGTGAGCATCTTCACGGGGTGCGGCCGCTTGTGCTCGATCTGGAAGTGCGCGCATCCACCCTGATAGAAATGCACGCAATCGAGGGTCGCCGCGTCGGTAAGGTTCCAGGGTTCGAGGAGGATCACCTCGTGACCGAGCCGGCGCAGCCCCTCCGCCTGGCCGAGGGCCTGCGAGCGGATGCCATTGCCGGGACCGTCGAGGGCATGGATCGCGGGGAGCAGAAAGCCGATCTTCATGTCACGCCGCCCTCGGGATCATCAGGAACCACAGCGGCTGGAACGAGCGGTCCTCTTCCATTGCGAGCATCGCGTCGGCCCCGGTGAGCGGGACGCCCGTCGGCAGGTCGGCGGCCACGCGCGCCCGGCCGCGGAACTCTTCGATCGCATGGGTCGATGCAAATCGTTCGCGGAGACGCCCCGAAACTCCGGGGCAGAATGGATCGTGCGTCTCGACGAGGATCACGGCTCTCTTCAGCGCCGGGACCTCACCGGGGCGGAGAAGCACATCCTCGTACCCCTCGCAGTCGCAGAAAACCACGGGCCGCTTCGGGCCTTCGAGCACCCTCTTCAACTCCGACGGGTCGCAGGCGCCGCGGGAATCGACGCGCCCGCGAACGCCGTTCAGGTCGGCGAGTTGATTCAAGAGGTGGCGCATCGGCGTTTTCGTCTCGAACGATACGACGCGGAGCCTGGGATTCCGCCACGCGAGCCCGACGGAGTAGTACCCCTCCGCGCCGCCCACGTTGATCGCGACGTCCACGCCCATCGCCAGGATCCGCTCGGTCGCGGGGGCGAGTTCCATCTCGTATGTGCCGAGGAGTTTGGGCAGATAGTTGCCGGGAGTCGGGGAGGGGATGTGCTTCATCCCCCGGAATGACCCCGAGATGATCGTGCCGGGCCTCCCGAGTCGATCAAAGACCGTCTCCCACGACGCGCGCTGGGCGCGGTACGTCGCGTTCGACAGCGTGATGACCGAATCGTACAAACGATGAGACGCGCCGCCCGGCAACGACTGATAGAGCGCCTGAAACATCCTTCTGAGCGGCATCGCGCCGAGTATATCGGTCGGGTTTCGAGCGAGGCTCAAGGCGTCGGCGGCGCAAGCCCCGCCCCGACTCTGAACCGTGCCGCCACCTTCGCCAGCCCCGGCACGCGCTT
>JAGVLZ010000317.1 GCA_020054055.1 Phycisphaerales bacterium | reverse complement strand
GTCCTGCTCGACGAGGGGTTCATGCCCGTCCTCAGCCCGATCGGCTTCGATGAATCTGGGCACGCGCTCAACATCAATGGCGACGACGCGGCGGCGGGGGCAGCGTCGATCGTCGGCGCGCGACTGCTGGTGCTGCTGACCGATGTGCCGGGGGTGATGGATGAGCATACGAACGTGATCGAGTCATTGGATGCGGAACGCGCCGCGTCGCTCGTCGAGTCCGGCGTCATTTCCGGCGGAATGATCCCGAAGGTTCGCGCGGCGGTTGCGGCGGCGGATCGCGCCGGAGTTCCCGCCGTGATCGCATCGTGGAATGATGCGGGGGTGATCGTCGCGCTGGTCCGAGGCGAGGCGGGCGGCACGAGATGCGAGCCGGCGCGGAGCATGAAAGGCGGGGCAAGCACTTGAAGCACTCACTGGGATTCAAGGACTATCTGACCGCGGCTGAGTTGAGCGCGTCGTCGGCTGCGGCGTTGTTCGAAGCGGCGGCGGCGTTCAAGCGCGAGCCGGGGAAGTTCGGCGCGATGCTCGCGGGGCGCTCGGTCGTGATGCTCTTCGAGAAGCCCTCGCTCCGCACGCGAGTGACCTTCGAGATCGGCATCGCGAAGATGGGCGGCCATGCGCTCTATTACGACCACTCGAAGGAACGCATCGGCGAGCGCGAGAGCGTGTATGACTATGCCAAGAACCTCGAACGATGGTGCGATGCGATCGTGGCGAGGACTTTCAGCCATGAAGTGGTCGAGGGACTCGCGAAGCACGCGCGCGTGCCGGTGGTCAACGCGTTGTCGGATGAGTTTCATCCGTGCCAGGCGCTGGCGGACCTCTTCTCGCTGCACGAGCGGCTGGGGGAGTTGAAGGGGAAGCGGCTTGCGTTCGTGGGCGATGGGAACAATGTGTGTGCTTCGCTGATGATCCTCGCGGCGACGCTCGGGATGCATGTGGTCGTTGTCGGGCCGGAGGGATACGAGCCGGCGGAAGCGGCGATGAAGATCGCTCGCGTGAAGGGCTCGGAATCGGGTGGATCGGTGACGGTTTCGCACGATGCCGGCGCTGTGAAGGGGGCGGCGGCGGTATACACGGATGCATGGACCAGCATGGGGTGGGAGGCGGAGGCGCAGGAGAGGCGTCGCGTGTTCGGGCCGTACCAGGTGAATGGGGAGATGATGGCGAAGGCGGGGGGCGGCGCGCTCTTCATGCATTGTCTGCCGGCCCATCGCGGTGAGGAAGTGACGGACGAGGTGATCGACTCTCCAAACTCGATCGTTTTCGACCAGGCCGAGAATCGGATGCACGCGCAGAATGCGTTGTTGATGAACATGATCGGGTGATAGCGTGATGGGTTGATGGGGTGAGACGAGACAGCGAGAAGGGAGCGGCACAGCATGGCGAGCGAGTTCACGAAGTCGGGGGCGAAGTTCGTTCGGAGCCATCGAGACTTGGACGTGTACAAAGCCGCGATGGACGCTGCGATGGAAGTATTCGAGGTCAGCCGAGGCTTTCCAAGGGAGGAGGTCTACTCGCTGACCAGTCAGATACGGCGCTCATCACGATCCGTTGCGGCGAATCTGGTCGAGGCGTGGCGGAAGAGGCGATATGAAGCGGCGTTTATCGCCAAACTTTCCGACGCCGATTGCGAAGCGGCGGAGACGCAGGTACACATCGAGTTCGCCGTCAAGTGCGGTTACCTTTCGCGTTCGGCGGGTGCGGACCTCTATCGAAAATACGAGCGAGTGCTTCGGACGATCGTGGGTATGATTGTTCACGCCGAAAAGTGGGTGCTCCGCAAGGACTAGCACTGCTGCGGGCATGGTTTCAGGCGTTCTCATCACATCACCCCATCACCCAATCACCCCATCAGGACACCCATGCCCAAGAAAGTCGTTCTCGCGTACTCCGGCGGCCTTGATACCTCGTGCATCGTGCCGTGGCTTGTTGAGCACTACAAGTGCGAGGTGATCTGTGCCGTCGGTGATGTCGGGCAGGGGGCCGACGAACTCGCGGGCGTTGAAGAGAAGGCGATCAAGAGCGGCGCGAAGTCGTGCCATGTGGTCGATCTGAAGCGCGTCTTTGCGGAAGAGTATGTCTTCCCGACGGTGATCGCGGGGGCGATGTACGAGGGGCGCTACCTGCTGGGCACGTCGATGGCGCGGCCGATCCTCGCGAAGGCGCAGGTGGAAGTGGCGCGGAAGGTCGGGGCCGACGCGGTCTCGCACGGCTGCACGGGCAAGGGGAACGACCAGGTGCGCTTCGAGAGCGCCTACGCGGCCCTCGCGCCCGATTTGGAGATCATCGCGCCGTGGCGGACGTGGGAGTTGAAATCGCGCGAGGACATGCTGAACTATCTGGAAGCGCGGAAGATTCCCTGCGCCGCGAGCAAGACGAAGATCTACAGCCGCGACCGGAACCTGTGGCACATCTCGCACGAGGGGGGCGCGCTGGAGAACCCGTGGAACGCGCCGCCGGAGGACATCTGGGTGATGACGGCGGACCCGATGAAGGCCCCCGACAAATCGGAAGAGGTCACGCTCGGGTTCCGCGGCGGGTTCCCGCGCTCGGTGAACGGGCGCGAGATGCCGGGGGATCAACTGGTGCTCGCGCTGAATCAGATCGCGGCGCCCCACGGCGTGGGGCGCGTGGACCTGATCGAGAATCGCCTCGTGGGCATGAAGAGCCGAGGGTGCTACGAGACGCCGGGGGGCACGGTGATCTTTGAGGCGCTGCGCGGCTTGGAAGAGATGGTCCTCGACCGCGAGACCCGGCACTACCGCGAGGCACTCGGGCTGCGATTCGCGGAACTTGTGTACAACGGCCAATGGTTCACGCCGCTGCGCGAGGCGATGTGGGCGAGCGCCCAGAAGATCGCGGAACCGCTGACGGGCGAGGTGGTGGTGCGCCTCTACAAGGGGACGGCGACGACGATCAAGCGCCGCTCGGAGAACAGCCTGTACGCGGAGGCGTTCGCGACCTTCGGCAAGGACGAGGTGTACGACCAGATGGACTCGAAGGGGTTCATCAGGCTGTTTTCGCTGCCGAGCCGTATCGCGGCGATGAAGAAGATGGGGAGGGCGTAAGGGCGCGGGGCGTTTGCAAAGCCAATGAACTGGTCATCGATTCTCTATAAAGAGATTCCTGTGCGGCTCGGCGCGTACACCCTGTTTGCGTGGATGCTCGTGATGACTGTCGAACTGCTCCTAACCTACAAGATTGAGTTTCGGCGGTTCCCGTTCACTGTTGTTGAGTTTGACCCGAACGGCCCGCCGCCGTTGGCCTTGCTGCCGGTGTTTTGTGTCGGCACCGTGCTGAGTGGCTTGGTGTCTCTGGTTACCTTGGTGAGCGACATTCGGTCCTTCAATGCAAGCCGAGCGAAGCGGGCGCGCAACAGACGGCCATCTCGTCGCGAAGCAGGCTGAGGAGAGCACAAGCATGGCACTTTGGGGCGGCAGATTTGAACAAGACGCCGACCCGCTCTTCAAGCGGTTCAATGATTCTTTGCGCTTCGATCATCGGCTGCTGACGCAGGACATCCGGGGGTCGATCGCGTGGGCGAAGGCGCTGGAGGGCGCGGGGGTTTTGACGAGCCACGCGCGTCAGCAAGTGGTGGAAGCGCTCGCCGCGATAGCGAAGCAGTGGGGGAGTGACTCGGCGCGGATCGTCGAATCCGGCGCGGAGGATGTGCATTCGTTCGTCGAGGCCGAGTTGATCAAGCGCGTCGGCGACCTCGGGAAGACACTTCACACCGGGCGCAGCCGCAATGATCAGGTGGCGACGGACCTGCGGCTGTGGGTTCGGGACGAGATCGCGGCGCGAATCAACGAACTCCGCGCGGCACAGGCATCGCTCGTCGCGCTCGCGGAGCGTGAGACGGCGACGGTGCTGCCGGGGTACACGCATTTGCAGCGGGCGCAGCCGACGGTCTGGGGACACTGGGCACTCGCGTACTTCGAGATGCTGGACCGGGACGTTTCCCGTTTCGCGGATGCCGCAGAGCGCGCGAACCTCTGCCCGCTCGGGTCGGGCGCGCTCGCGGGCACGGCGTATCCGATCGACCGCGCGGCCCTTGCTCGCGATCTCGGCTTTAGCGGCTCCACGACGAACAGTCTGGATGGCGTGTCAGACCGAGACTTCGTCGTCGAAGCGCTGAGCGCGGGCGTCACCTGTGCATTGCATCTTTCGCGCCTCGCGGAGGACCTGATCCTCTACGCCTCTGGCGAGTTCGCGTTTGTGGAACTGTCCGACCGAGTGACGAGCGGGTCGTCGCTCATGCCGCAGAAGAAGAACCCGGATGCGCTGGAACTGATCCGGGGGAAGGTGGGGCGCATCCTCGGGGCACACACGGCGATGTGCGTCACGATCAAGGGTCTGCCGCTGGCGTACAACAAGGACTTGCAGGAGGACAAGGAGCCGCTCTTTGACTCGATGGACAACCTGTCGATGTGCCTGGGCGTGCTGCCGGTGGTGCTGGACGGGATGAAGGTGAACCGGGAGGCGTGCCTGCGGGCGGCGAAGGGGGGGCACTCGAACGCGACGGACCTCGCGGACTATCTGGTTTCCAAGGGGATTCCGTTCCGCGAGGCGCACGAGATCACGGGGCGGCTGGTGCGCATCGCGATCGAGCGCGGGACAGCGCTTGAGGATGTGCCGCTGGCGGAGTTGCAGAAGGTCGAGCGGCGGATCGGGGAAGATGTGTTTGCGCGGCTGTCGATCGAGGCGGGGATGGCGCGGCGGAACGTGGAGGGGGGGACATCGCCGGAGCGCGTGGCGGAGGCGGTGAAGGGGGCGAAGGAGCGGGTTCGGTGACATCGGCGAGCGCCCCCTCCGCCCTCGGTTGGACCGGGGGAGGAGGCTAATACATCACCCGGCGCGCTTGTCGCGGGTGATCTGGGCGTAGGCGCTGTGGTTGTGGATGGATTCGAAGTTCTCGCTGCTGATCGAGTACCAATGCACTCGTTGGTCGGCGTTCAGCGCCACCGCGAGGTCGCGGACGATGTCCTCGACGAACTTCGGGTTGTTGAAGGCCTTCTCCGTGATGAACTTCTCGTCCGGGCGCTTGAGGACCGCGTAGACCTCGCACGAGGCGGATGACTCAAGGTGCTCGACGAGGTCCTCGATCCACATGGTTCCCTCGAAGCGCACCGCGGCCTCGATCTCGCAGCGCTGGTTGTGGGCGCCGTAGTCGCTGATCTCCTTGGAGCAGGGGCAGAGGCTGGTGGCGGGAGCGCGGACGGTCATGACGAAGTCGTCGTGGCTGTTGCAGGAGGCGCGGAAGGTGACCTTGTAGTCCATGAGGCCGGGGGCGCCGGTGACGGGGGCTTTCTTCTCGATGAAGTAGGGGAAGGAGACTTCGAGATGGGCTTCCTCGGCGTTGAGTCGCTCGCGTATCTCGCGGGCCACCACGCCGAAGCACGACGGCGATAGAGGCTTCGCGTAGGTGTTCAGCACCTCGAGGAAACGGCTCATGTGCGTCCCCTTCTGGTGGTCGGGGAGCGAGACGTACATGTTGACTGTCGCGATGGTGGTCTGCTGTCCGCCGTCCTTCGTCTTGAGGGTGAGCGGGTACATGACCTGCTTCACGCCGACCTTGTCGATCGCGACCTTGCGCAGGTCCGCGGTGGACTGGACGTCGGGGATGGCGGTGGGGGTGGTTGGCATCGGGGTAATCGTAGCCTGCGAGATGGATGGGGCACGGTGGGGCTTGGATGCCTTCGATGGAGCCGGGGTGGGGGATTCGCACTCAATCGCGTTCATGCGATCAGGCTCTTGCCCGTCATCTCCCGCGGCTGCTCGAGACCCATCATGGCGAGCATCGTCGGCGCGATGTCCGCCAGGCGGCCGCCCTCGCGCAGGCGGCGTCCCTTGAACTCCGATCCGACGACGATCAGGGGCACGTCGTAGGTCGTGTGCGCCGTGTGCGGCGCGTTCGTCGCCGGGTCCCACATCTGCTCGGCGTTGCCGTGATCGGCGGTGACGATGAGCGAACCGCCGCGTTTCAGCGTGGCTTCGACGATCATCCCGACGCACTCGTCCACCACTTCGCACGCCTTGATGGTCGCGGGCAGGCTTCCCGTGTGGCCCACCATGTCGCCATTGGCGAAGTTGACGACGATGAAGGGCTCGCAGTCTTCCGCGGCGAGACGGCGGAGGACGGCGTCGCGGACGCCCGCGGCGCTCATCTCCGGCTGCTGGTCGTAGGTGGCGACTTTCGGGCTCTGGATGATCTCGCGGTTCTCGCCGGGGAATGGCTCGTCGCGGTAATCGTTGAAAAAGAAGGTGACGTGCGGGAACTTTTCCGTTTCCGCGCATCGGAACTGCGTGAGGCCGAGCGCGCTGATGCACTCGCCCACGATGTTCTTCAGTTTGGGGGGCTTGGGGAATGCGACCTTGACGTAGGGGGTCAACTCGTCCCAATAGGCCGTCATCGTGACGTACTCGATGTCGAGTTTCTTTCCCCGGTCGAAGCCGGCGCGGCCGGAATCCGGGGAGGGCTTCACCGTTTCCCACTTATCGTCCGGGAAGACGAACGCGGCGGAGATCTCGCGGGGCCGATCGCCTCGGTAGTTGTAGAAGATGACGGTGTCGCCGTCCTTGATGCGCGCCAGCCCGGCGTCCACGGCGTCGGCGGCGATCATTGTCGGGGGAACGAACTCGTCGCCGGCCATCTTCTCGTTCGCGGGGGCGTCGTAGTGCC
>JAGVLZ010000230.1 GCA_020054055.1 Phycisphaerales bacterium | reverse complement strand
TGTGATGCACCCGCGCACGCCGTAGCGATCCGCGAACAGCGGCAGCGCCGGCCGCGTCCCCTGACCCCAGACCCACGCCATCGACGCCGGCCTCAGACCCACCGTCCGCCTCGTGATATTCACCTCGTGCTTCGCGAAACACTCGCGGCTGCGCTCCATCAACCGCGTCAGCACGTCCGAGTGCGCCCCGCGCGGCAGGAACTTCCGCCACATCTTCTTCGGGATCTCGTGCGGCGGATAGGTGAGCAGCCGATCCTTCCCGCCGACCGTCCCGCGGTAATCTCGCTGCGATCGGTCGATCAGGATGTTCCGGTACGACACGCCGGGGTGCAGCAGAAACTGCTGCGAAAGGTCCGGCTCCGTCTTCTGCCAATACGCCGCGAGCGAGTTGATCAGCACGCGCGCCTCGCCGACCGCGATCTGCCCCGCCGAGTGGTCGAGCATCACCCCATCGTCCATCCCCGGCCCGGAATCCTCCGTCGTGGTGACGAGGTTCAGCCGGAAGATCCAGTCCTGCATCCCCGGCGCGAGTCCCAAGGCCGCGGCCTCCAGCGGCGCCCGACCCGTGTGGTACCGCGCGGGGTCATACCCCAGCAGCGTCATGCAGCACACATCCGAACTCGCCGTGAACCCGGGGGGCGTCGTCCGCACCGTCCCCTGCTGACCCATCTCAGCGAGTTTCGAGAGGTTCGGCGCATCCGCCGCCTCCAGCGGCGTCAGGCCGTTCAACTGGCCCAGCGGCCGGTCCGCCGCCCCATCGGGAATGATGATGACGTACTTCACAGGGAATCAGTATCGCAGGAGCGTGGCACGGGCTTTCCAGCCCGAGTGCCGACGCCCGCCTGCCATACGGTTGCGGTTCGCAGGGGTTCCGCCGGTTGAAGCGGGCTCTGCCCTGCCTCCTCCCCCGGTCCTACCGGGGGAGGTGGCCGAGTCTTCGAAGCCGGAGGGGGCATTCGGTGCATCTACAACGAACCACGCGCGCCGGCGCAGTCTCAGCCCGCAATGCGGGCGCAGGTCCCTTGCCCCGGCCGCCGCGGCGCTCCGCCGCAAGCCCGGGGAAAGCCCGATGAAGTAATCCGCTGCGAGCCCTCGAAGAGGGCGAAGGTGAACATCCAGCGCAGAATCCCGCAAGCCCGCCGTCACACCATCCAATCACAACGCCCCCTCACGGACACACCGCCCCCCAGAACGTCAGCACTTCCGAGATGTCCGCAAAGTTCACCACACCGTCGTCGTTGGCGTTGCCGGCGCCAGAGGCGGGCGGGTAGGTCGCACCCCAGTTCTCCAGCACGGCGGTGATGTCCGCGAAGTTCACCACGCCGTCACCGTCGCCATCGGCATCGCCGTGGCAAAAGGTGGGCGCACCGTCCCCCGGTCGGCAAGCAAACGGGGCCGAGCATTGCGGGCGGAACATCACGCGATCAATCCCGAAAGCCTCGCCAAGAGCCGTGCTCGCCAGGACAACCCGGCTGAAAGACATCGTTGGATCGCTCACACCAATGAACGTCGCGTTCCCGTTGCCAAGCCCCGGCGGTGTCATGGCAATGGTGTGATTGATCCCGGTCGGCGTGCTGAGCGTCAGTGTCGCGCCCAGGATGAAATCGCCCCAGTCAGTGATGTGCAACCCGAAGGCAGTGGCTGGCGAAGGCAGATCAATCGTGAGCGTCGATGAGTGACCGGTTGGGCACGAGGCGCTGGCGGGATCGGCGACCACCCAGAGGAAGTTGCTCCCATCGACCGCCGACGCGCTCGAAACGGCGGCACCGGCGAGATTGTAGATGCCGATCCGAGTCCTCATCGGGCACACCATCGAAGGCGTCACCATGACACCGCCCGCTGTGACAGCACTCGTTGTTCGCGTGTTGGTGGCGAGCGAAGCGTCGAAACCCTCGACCGTGATACCCGCACCCACTCCCCCGACAAACGCGGCCTCGGACGAATAGAAGACCGGCGCTGGCGGAGGCCCGCCGGTCGGCGCCAGCGTCAGGATCGCCAGTTGCCCGCAGGCCCACTCGCCATCGACTTGCCCGAGGGCATCGTCGAATGTCTCGAAGAACTCAAGACGGATCAACCCATCCGCCAGCGGCACCAGATTCGGGATGCCCAGCGTGCCGAGCAACTGCACCCCGCCGCTGCTGTAGGAAGTCGGACCGCCGGGGAAGTTGTCGGTGCCGGGGCGGAGCATGAAGCCGCCAATGCCGCTGCTGTCCGTGATGCACACCGACATCTCGCTCAGCCACGAACTCGGATGCACGGAGCGCAGAATCACGTCCCAGCCGATCCCGACGAGGCTGTTCCCAGCGCCGACATTGATCAACCTCACAACGTTGACCGGGCTCGGCTTGCCGTCCCATGATGGGGTGCAAGCAACGTCGATCGGGGTGACGACGCTTCGCTCATCCGCTCGCCCGACATCAGGCAACGCGGGCGAAGCATCGTCATTGCTCAATAGTCCTTGTGCCGGTCCTTTGTCGCCGATCGACGATGTCGTCTCGCCGAGTTCGTTGGCCTCCGGCTGACCGGCTCCGGGCAAGCCGATCAGCCCGACGACGACAGCCATCAGCCCGGTCAGGCGTATTGTGGCCGGTTTCAATCCGGTCCTCCTCTCGAAGGCAAGCGAAGGAGATTCGCGCCGGTGGCACGCAGTGGACTTGCGATCCTCAACGCCGCCGGCGCGCGAATCCGAACGATGCCAGGAGGATCAAGGCTGACGCGGGCGCGGGGACGATCACGCTGTCCATGAACGTGAGCATGAACGAGTACGAGTTTTCGGGGTTGCCCAAGAACAGGTCGGCCGAGGCCATGAAGTTGTAGTCAATCGTGAGCGTCGACTCGTTCCACACGCCGAGGGGCTGCCCGGCGGGGACCGTCAAGGTCAGCGGGTTCATGCTGAAATCGATCATCCCTGATGGGCCACCGGGGAAACCGGACGGGAAATCCCAAGACAGAATGCCCGCCGTAAGGACGACGGTCGTGCCTTCTGGGTCGAACTCACCCAGTTCGTTGAGAGGCATCTCCGGGCTCTGTGCAGCGAGCAACACCCCGTCCAAGGTCAACGATGCCAAACCCAAGTCGGTCTCGAGGCTCGTCGTGCCGTAGTTCTGCATTCCATTGAACTGGAACCCCACGGCAATCGGCGCAGGCGAGATCACAGGATCCGTCACCGAACTCACCAGAAGAGGAAGCCTCCAAATGGGATCCGGACGTGGCGGCCAATGAAAACCAGGTCCCCAGGGATCCCAAATCCTCCAGGTGCCCCCTGCCGCGTTCCCGTTGAACGTACTGACAGAAGCGCCGCCCCCGCAAGGCTTCCGCTCAGAGAGGACAGAACCGCCGCCGCCAACGCCGGAGTGATCTTCTTCATCGTCTGACTCCTTGATTGGAGCATTCCCGCGAATGCACGAGTGTGGTTGGATAACAAAATCCCCACGACCACGGCATTGACTGGAAAGCCAACTGTGCTGACTAGTGTAGTGTTTCACGCTGATGGCACCTTATCGAGTGCGGCGCGTGCGCGGCGGATTTTTTCCATGATGGTCTGAACGCTCGCGGTCCAGACGAAG